>JBBQFA010000168.1:0-6115 GCA_038321515.1 Thermoleophilia bacterium
CCGGCGCAAGGCTGGGTTCGGGCGGCCCGTCCGCCGGCTGGGGGAATGGTCCGACGGTACCCCGCCGTACTGCGGCGCGCGCTGCGCGGGAGCGGCGCGCACGTCCGCAAGGCCCCTCTGTGGATCGACCATCGTTCATGAGGAGCGTAGCTCCGGCGACCGCGGCCGCGGCGCTGCTGCTCGTCTGGGGGTTCGGGAGCAGCAGCCTGCCGGCTCTGCCGGTGCGGCTCGACATCATGCTGTCATCTGCCGTCGTGCTGTCGCTCGCGGGGCTGCTCGTCTGGGGGATGCTGCCGTTGCGGAGGCTGGGCAGGCGGCTGCCGCTCGTCACCGTCGTCGCGCTGCCTCTGGCCGTGCTGTTCGTCTGGCTCGGCTGGGTGCCGCCGGCCAACGTCGCCAAGATCGTCGCCGCCGGCGCACTCGGTATCTGGATCGCGGAGGAGCTCGAGCGGCTGAGCTGGGTCGTCCTCGTGGCGGTGGTGTCGGCGGTGGTCGACGTCGTCAGCGTCGCGGTGGGGCCGACGAAGGCGATCCTGGACAAGGGCCCCGTGGTGGTCGGGTACTTCACCGTAGCAGTCACCTGGGCCGGCTACACGTACGCGGAGGCCTTCACGGGGCTCGGCATCAGCGATGTGATCTTCTTCGCCCTGTATCTCGGCGCGGCACGACGGTTCGGCCTGCGCGTGGGGTGGAGCGCGATGGCGATGGTCGCGTCGTTTCTCGGCACCATCGCGGTCGCCATGTGGTGGACGGCCCTGCCGGCCCTGCCGCTACTGTCGGCGGCCTTCCTGGCGGTGAACGCCGATCTGTTGTACGCCGCGGTGCGTGGCGGCCGTGGGGGAGCGGCGTCCGCAGGACGCTGAGGGGGATCGCTCCGCCGGCCGTGCGCCCTGCCTCAGGCGCCGCTCTCGAACAGCGCTACCGTCTCGATGTGGTGCGTGTGCGGGAACATGTCCACCGGAGCCACAGTCGTGAGCCGATAGCCCAGCTCGGCCAGCTCGGCGGCGTTGGCGGCGAGGGTCGTGGGGTTGCACGACACGTAGACGAACCGGTCGGCGCCGAGCGCGGCCGAGCGTTGCAGTGCCTTGCGGGCCATGCCGGCGCGCGGCGGGTCGGTGACCACGACTCCCGGGCGGTCGCTCTCGGAAGCGCGGTCGTGGTCGAGCACGGGGTGGGGGGGAAACCGCAGCAGCGGCCGCACGTCGGCGGCGTAGAAGACGGCGCCGGTAACGCCGCTCAGATCGGCGTTGACGCGCGCCGCCTCGATCGCCTCCTCCTGGATCTCGATCGCGTGCACCTCGCGCGACCCGCGTGCGAGCGGCAGGCTGAGGGAGCCGATGCCGCAGTACAGATCGACGGAGGGGCGCACCGCGTCGGGCTGCGCGAAGCGCAGGGCCGTCGCGTAGAGCACCTCGCACATCGCGCTGTTGGTCTGGAGAAAGGCGGTCGCCGGCACCCGCAGGTCGGAGCCGGCCAGCCGCTCGTTCAGAAACGGCTCACCGAAGAGGGCGACCGACTCGTGCCCCACGGCCGCGTCCGCCGGTGTGTCGTTGACGGTCAGCAGAAACGACGTACAGCCGCTCTCGGCCGCGACCCGTTCCGCGAGTGCGGCCTCCTCAGGGAAGCGTGCTGCGACGAACAGGTTGAGCAGCAGGTCGCCGCTGCTGCGCCCCTCGCGCACTACCAGATGGCGCAGCAGCCCGCCGGCGCCTTCGCGCGAGAACGGCGTCAGACCCAGCGACCGGCAGGCGTGCGCCACCGCCAGGCGTGCGCCATTCATGCGTTCGGAGGCGAGCCGGCAGTCGACGATGTCGACGATCTCGCGCCACGAGCCGCGTTTGTGCAGGCCGAGCTCCAGCTCGTCGCCTTCCGTGGCGCCGAACGAGAACTCCATCTTGTTGCGGTAGCGCCACGGGTCGTTCATGCCGCGCACTGCCTCAAGCACGAATCCGCTCAAGTGGCCGAGTCGCTCCAGCGACTCCACGACCTGCTGCTGCTTGAACTCGAGCTGCGTCGCGTACGAGAGCGTCTGCCACTCACAGCCGCCGCAGTCGCCGGCGTGGCCGCAGAGCGCCGGCACGCGGTTCGGGGACGGCGAGACGATCTCGAGCGTCCTGGCCTCCGCGTACGACTTCTTGCGCCGCGTGATCCGCGCCCGGATGGTGTCGCCGGGGACGGCGCCGCGCACGAAGACCACGAAGTCGTCGACGCGCGCGATCCCTTGTCCGCCATAGGCGAGGGTGGTCACGTCGAGCTCCAGGGTGTCTCCGAGGTGAGGCGTCATGGGCAGCCAGTGTACTTGTCGGCAGGCGATGCGGCGAATCGCGAATCGTCAACCTCACGAGGCTCCTGAGGGGGTGCAGCGTCGCGTCGTCTGCTGGTAGAGTCGGGCACGGTGCCGTGAGTCCGGCGCCGCCCACAAAAGGAGGTGTCCCTTGGGTGTTCTCGACCTGGAGCAGTACCGGCGGCGCGCCGAGGAGTTCATCGGCGCGCTCGACCTGGAGTACTACGAGCACTTCTCCGGCCGCAAGCCGGTGTGCGACACCGCGGCCGTCTACGACCGCTATCCCGGACTGTTCTCCCGGGACGTGATCGACGGGCTCGAGGAGCTCTACGCCGCGGCCGTCGACGACGAGAAGCTACGCCTCGCCTATCTGCTCGCCTTCGTCGTCGACGGTTTCATGGGCGAGCAGACCAAATACCTTGCCGATGAGCTGGCGAACACCGAGGGCGCTGCCACGATCGAGGTCGACGGCGAGTCGATCGGTCTGCGGCAGGCGAGCGTCGTCCAGGGCAACGAGCCCGATCGGGCGCGCCGGGCACGCATCCAGGAGGCGCGCCTTCGAGCCACCGCCGAGAAGCTCAACCCGTTGCTCGAGCGCATCTGGCGTCGCTGTCACGAGCTCGCCGAAGAGCTCGGCTACCCGAACTACAAGGAGCTGTACGCCGAGGTCAAGGGCCTCGACTACGACCATCTGCGTGCCGAGCTCGAGGCGTTTCTCGCCGACACTGCGAACCTCTATGAGCGCGTCATGCATGGTCTGGTCCGCGAGCGGCTCGACATCGAACTGGCCGACCTCACGTTCGCCGACCTGCCCTATCTGTGGCGCGCCCGAGGCTTTGATACGGTCTTCTCCGCCGAGCGTCTCGTCCCGACTCTGCGCGAGACTCTGCTGGGCATGGGTATCCACCTCGATCAGCAGCCCAACGTCCATCTCGACACCGAGGTACGGGAGCTCAAGTCGCCGCGGGCGTTCTGCGCCCCCGTCCGCGTCCCGGACGAGATCTACCTCGTCGTGCTGCCTCGCGGCGGTCAGGACGACTACGCCACGCTTCTCCACGAGGCGGGCCACGCAGAGCACTTCGCTCACGTTCGGCCGGATCTGCCGTTTGAGTACCGACACCTCGGCGACAACGCCGTCACCGAGGGCTTCGCCTTCACCTTCGACCACCTCGTGCTCAATCGCGAGTGGCTGAAGGCGATGCTCGACTTCGCGGAGAGCGACGAGTTCGTCAGGTTCGCGACCATCGGCGACCTCTACTTCATGCGGCGCTACGCGGCGAAACTCGCCTACGAGACGACCTTGCACGCGCAGACCGGCGAGCTCGACGCGATGCCGGCCGAGTACAGCCGGCGGCTCAGCGCCGCCACTCTCGTCACGGTACCGCCCGAGAACTATCTGGCTGACGTGGACGACGGGTTCTACTGCGCGAGCTACCTGCGGGCCTGGATGCTCGAGGGCGCACTGCGCCTCATGCTTCAGGACCGCTTTGGTGCCTCGTGGTTCGCGGAGCCGGATGCCGGCGCGTGGCTCCGCGAGCTGTGGTCCGGCGGCCAGGAGCTCAAGGCCGAGAGGTTGCTGCTCCGTCACGGCGGCGGCCGGCTGAACGCCGACCCGCTGCGTCACCTTTTCGAGAAGGCGCTCGGGCGCTGACGTCGGGTCGCGGTCGGCGAGAGGCTACGCCGTCGCCGTGAACGTCACCAGTACACGGCGGCGGCGAGGTCCGTCGAACTCGGCGAAGTAGATGCCCTGCCAGGTGCCGAGCTGCAGAACCCCGTCGCAGACCGGCACGCACACGCTGCTCCCCATCAGGCTGGCCTTCAGGTGCGCGTCGGAGTTGCCCTCCATGTGGGTGAACGGCAGGCCGCTGGGGACGAGTCGGTCGAGGGCCATCTCGAGGTCGTCGCGCACCGACGGGTCGGCGTTCTCGTTGATGGTGACTCCCGCGGTCGTGTGCGGTACGTAGACGACGACGATGCCGTCGCCACGGCCGCGGACCTGTGCCGCGACCTCGCGGGTGATGTCGATGAATGCGACGCGCCGGTGCGTCGGTACTTCAAGCGTCCACATGGCGCCTCCTAGAAGAGTCCGAACCGGCGTCGCCTGGCCGGCATCTCGGGACGGCGTGGCGTGGCGCGTCCCTCTTTGAGGGCGGCCACCACGTCGGCGGTGCCAAGTACGGGGTCCGGCAGTTCCGTGTAGCACGTCATGAGCTGCGCGGCCTCGTGCGCGTCGCTGCCCCCCGTGCGCGTCACGCCCAGCTGGGCGGCGAGTTGCTCCGCCACGGCCACGTAGCGGTCGCCGAGCCAGGATCCGTTGTAGACCTCGACCGCGTCGACCACTCCGGCGACCATCCGCTCGATGCCCGGGTAGTAGGCGGAGCCGCTGCGTCCGCCGCCGGCGCCGGGGTGGACCCAGACGACGGCGGCGTGGTCGGGAACCTCGCCATCGCGTGGCGCGTCCTGCACGTCGCGAAAGGTGGCCAGGTAGTCGAGGTCGGGGGAGAAGACGACGAAGTCGCCGAACAGCGTGCTGATCTCGACGCCGTCGATCAGCAGCACGCCTTCAGCGGCGAGCGCTGGTCCCAGCTTTCGGTTGTCCGCGAGGTCGCCGTGGTTGGTGAGGGCGACCGCCTCCACCCGCTCGTCGACGCACCAGGCGATGTAGTCGCGGTAGGTGATGCGGGAGCAGTCCGACGCCGGATAGGTGTGCGTGTGCAGGTCGACGTTCATCACTCCTGATTATAGACTTCGCAGCACTATGCAGGGCACGCTTGATACCTTCAGCATCGTCGAGATCCTGCAGATGCTGGGCAGGACGCGACGCTCCGGCACGCTGCACATCGAGTGCCCGCAGAGGCTCGTCGACGTCCACTTCGCGCAGGGGCGGATCGCCGAGACCCGTGATTCGACCCGCGTCGCCGCCGACACCGTGATCGGCAGCCAGCTGCTCAAGCGCGCGCTCGTGAACGAGGCCCAGCTGGCCGCGGCCCTTCTCGCGCAGGAGGGCAGGCCCAGGCCGGTCGGCACGCTGCTGGTGGAGCGTGGGGCGGTGGCCGAGCACGCTCTTCGCGACGTGCTCTCGCGTCAGATCGCGAGCACGCTTGTCGCCGCCAAGCTCGAGGCGGCCGGCGCCTTCGTCTTTGTCGTCGACCAGGACCCTCACCCCGTCGACTTCATCACCGTCGACACGCAGTCTGTGCTGCTCGACATCTCGGCGCTGGGAGGGGAGTACTGCCTCGCTGTGGAGATGCTCGGGCAGCCGTCCACCGTGCTGGTGCGCAACGGCGACTACAACACCCTGCCGCGCAATCCGCTCCCCATGGGACGCGATGAGTTCGTGGTGCTCCTGCAGGTCGACGGGCAGCGCACGGTCAAGGAGATCACGAGTACGAGTGGTCTCGACGAGATCACCGTCGTGAGCATCCTCGGCAAGCTGGCGGATGCGGGCGTCCTGCTCGTCAAGGCTGAGCGACAGTCTCGCGCGGAGGACGCCACGGAGCTGCAGGCTCACCGGGACAGCGTCTGGGCGGAGGTCAGCCAGCTCCTCGACGACATCGCCGTCGTGCCCGGAGCGGACGCCGCCGGGCCGGCGCCGGTCCCCGAGGCCGAGATCGACTGGGGCGAGCACCCGGCCGAGTGACGCCGCTGCCGCTGGGCGTCGGCGGCGGAGGCTCGGGACGGAGAAGGGGGGGGGGGGGGGGGGGGGGGCCCCCCCCCCGCCGGGTGGGGGGGGTGGCCGGGGCCGGGCCCGGGGGCGGGCCCCCCCCCCGGGGCCGGGGGGGCGCCGGCGCCCCCGGGGGGACAGACCCCCCCCCACGAGGGGGAGTGTGG
>JBBQFA010000169.1:0-6111 GCA_038321515.1 Thermoleophilia bacterium
CGAGGAGTTCGACGTGCCGGTGATGGTGCGCCTGAGCATCCAGACGGCGCACCAGAAGTCGATCGTGCGGTTCGATGAGCGCGGCGCGGTCGAGGGCGAGAGCCGCGCGGCCGCACAGCGCACGCCGCCGGAGCGCAGGCCACCGGACCGCAAGACCGAGAAGTACTGCCTACTGCCCATGTTCTCGCGTCCGCTGCACCCCTGCCTGCTCGACCGTGTCGAGCGCCTGCGTGTGTATGCGGAGGCGACGGCCGCGTCGGGCGAGCTGGCGCGCGTGGAGCCTGGCGCAGCGGGCACCGGCGAGGTGCCGCTGCAAGGCGGCGGCACGGCGCGCATCGGCGTTGTCTCGGCCGGCGCCGCCGGCATCAGCGCCAAGGAGGCGCTGCCCGAGGCTTCGTTCCTCAAGATCGGCATGATCCATCCGCTGCCGATCGAGGCGATCCGCCGCTTCGCCGCCACCGTCGACCGGCTGTTCGTGGTCGAGGAGCTCGAGCCGTACCTCGAGGAGCAGATCCTCGCCGCCGGCATCGCCTGCGAGGGCAAGGCGTGGTTCCCGCAGTGGGGCGAGCTGACGCCGGTGCGGGTGGGCCGGGGCTTCTTCGCCGCCGGCCTCGACCTGCCGCGCTGGGCGAGCGACAAGGCCGCGGAGGACGCGAGCGTCATCCCGCGGCCGCCCGTTCTGTGCACCGGCTGTCCTCACCGCGGCATGGCCACGGCGATGAAGAAGCTCGACCTCGACGTGCACGGCGACATCGGCTGCTACGACCTCACGACGCTGCCGCCGGTGAGCCACATGCACTCGGCCGTCGAGATGGGCGCGAGCATCCCGATGGAGCAGGGGTTCACGCGGGCCGGCGGCAGCGAGAAGGGGTCCATCGCCGTTATCGGCGACTCCACCTTCCTGCACTCCGGCCTCACTGGTCTGCTCAACGCGGTGCATCAGCGCACGAACGTCACCGTGCTGATCCAGGACAACAGCATCACAGCGATGACCGGCGGCCAGACCAACCCCGGCAACGTGAAGACGCTGGCCGGCGCCGCGACCAAGCCGGTCGACATCGCGGCGATCTGCCTGGCGCTCGGGGTCGAGTACGTCGAGACCGTCGACCCCTACGACTACGAAGCGTGTCTGGCTGCACTGAAAGCCGGGCTCGCCTTCGACGGCCCGGCGGTCATCATCACCAACCGGCCCTGCATGCTCTTCCCGGGCAAGATCCCCGGCGACGGCGCCTACGCAGTGGACGAGGAGCTGTGCAATGCCTGCCAGCAGTGCATGAAGCTCGGCTGCCCGTCGTTGCATCACGTCGCGGTCGAGCACAAGGGCCGGCACAAGGTCGAGATCGACAGCGAGACCTGCACCGGCTGCTCGCTCTGCGCGCAACTCTGCAAACCGGGCGCGATCACGAAGGCGGGTGAGGCATGAGCGCCGCGACGCCGCACCGCGTAGCCGACGCGGCCACCCGGCACTACGCCGGCGGCGTGGTCGACGACATCATGGTCGTGGGCGTCGGAGGCCAGGGCGTCATCGTGGCTGCCGCGGTCATCGCCGACACGGCGATGCTGCACGGCGGCCTCGAGGTCAAGCTCAGTGAGACGCGTGGCATGTCGCAGCGCGGCGGCAGCGTGAGCTCGCACATCCGCATCGGCGAGACCGTCGTGGCGCCGAGCATCAGCCCCGGCGAGGTGGACTACCTGCTCGCCTTCGAGCAGGCCGAAGGGTTGCGCCTGGCGCCGTCGCTCATGCCTGGGGGCATCGCGATCATCAACACGCAGCAGATCGTGCCGCCGCTAGCATCGCAAGGCGAATTCGCCGACCCGTTCGACGCCGTCGAGCGGCTCACGGCGGGCGGCCAAGGGCCGGAGGGCGCCGCCCGTCGCGTGACCGTGGTCGACGGTAATGCCATCGCCCTGCAGGTCGGCGACCTCAAGGTCGCCGGCATCGTGCTCGTGGGCGCCCTGTCGACCCACCTGCCGTTCGAGCGAGAGATGTGGCACGAGGCGATCATCCGTAACGTGCCGCCGAAGTGGAAAGAGCTGAACTTCGCCGCCTTCGCGGCCGGCCGGGATGCGGGTGCAGCATGACCGGCCCCGGCCCCGGCCCCGGCCCCGGCTCCGGCGCGGGCGGTGCCGTTGGATCGAGCGGCAGCGCAGGCAATGATGGCGCCGGCGCCGGCGGCACCACTGACGGCACTACCCATGGCACCACTGGAGGCACCACTGGCGGCACCACTGGCGGCACCACCCATGGCACCACTGGCGGCACCACCCATGGCACCACTGGCGGCACCATCAGTGGTGCCGAGAGCCGCACCGCAAGTGGCCCGAGCGGCGGCATCGCCAGAGAATCAGCAGCCGACGCAGCCTGCATGACCGGGGGCGCGGCTGCGGGCGCGCACGCTGCGGCCGGGTACGCGCACGCCGCGGCCGGGTACGCGCACGCCGCGGCCGGCCGCGAGGCGAGCCGCGATGTGTACTTCGATCCGCAGCGCGAGACGCTCGAGCCCGGCGCCCTGCGGGCGCTTCAGCTCGAGCGCCTCCAGCGGGTCGTCACCGCCGCCTGCGCGGGTAGCCCGGTCTACAGGGAGATGTGCCGGGAGGCCGGCGTCGAGCCGGCGGACATCCGCTCGCTGGACGACGTCCGCCGGCTGCCCTTCATCGACAAGACCACGCTGCGCGACACCTATCCCGCCGGCCTGCGCACCTGCGGCCTGGACAACATCATCGAGGTGCACAGCACCTCGGGCACGACCGGCAAGCCGACGCCCATCTGGGCATCCCGGCGGGAGATGGACCTCTGGGCGCAGCGCAACGCGCGCTCCATGTGGATGATCGGCCTGCGCCCGGGCGACCTGCTGCAGAACATGTTCGGCTACGGCCTGCCGACCAGCATCGGCCTGCAGTACGGCGCCCAGCACGCCGGCATCGGCGTCGTCCCTGCCGGCATCGGCCGTCAGGAGTTGCTGATCGACCTGATCATGGATCTCGGCGTGACCGCTCTGTGCACGACACCGTCCTACGGGCTCTACCTCGCCGACAAGGCGAAGGAGCGCGGCATCGATCTGGCGACCGACTCGCAGCTGCGCATCGGCCTGTTCGGTGCCGAGCCGTGGCCCGAGTCGGGCCGCGAGCGGCTCACCGAGGCGCTCGGCGTCGACCCCTTCAACGAGTACGGCATGGGCGAGTTCCTTGGACCCGGGATGGCCGCTGAGTGCCCGGTCAAGCAGGGCATGCACGTCTGGTCGGACCACCTGTTCGTGGAGTGCATGGACCCGGAGACGCTCGAGCCGGTCGCCGACGGCGCCCCCGGCGAGCTCGTGTGGACGTCGCTCACGTCGGACTCGACGGCGATGATCCGCTATCGCAGCCACGACATCAGCTCGCTGAGCTGGGCGCTCTGCGCCTGCGGCCGCACGCACCCCAAGATCGGCCGCATCACCGGGCGCAGCGACGACGCCCTGTCGATCGGCGGCCTCGTCGTATTCCCCAGCCAGATCGAAGAGGCGCTCGTGCGCCACGACGAGTTCGGCAGCAACTTCTGCATCGTCGTCGAGAACGTGAACAACCTCGACCGGCTGACGCTGCAGGTCGAGATCCGCGGGCTCGATGAGACGAGCGACGACGGCAAGGGCCGGCTCGCGAAGACGCTTGCGACCGCGGTCAAGTCGACGACCGGCGTGACGCCGAAGATGGAGCTCCACTCGCCATTCGCGCTGCCGCGCGACACCGCCGGCCAGGGCAAGACCGCGTGTCACCGGGTCGACGACCGCCGGGACTGCTGATCTGGATGACCGGCGCGGCCGCGCAGCGGCACGACCGGCTGGCGGGGGTCGCTCCGCGCGGAGCACCGGTGTCGATACGATCAATGGCACCAGCGGTGGTGCCATCGGTGGTGCCATAAGTGGTGCGTTCGACGGCGCACTATGCAAAGGAGCCCTCGAGGGAGACGCACTCGCTCCGGCGCCAGTGTCCGGACGCCGGGCGGCAACGGCCGCAGCAATCCAGCAGCGCGGCCAGTCTCACCCCCTGAAGGGAAAACGAGTCCGAGGTTCTGGACTCGTGCCCACGACCCTTGAAGCGTCCGCGATCGCCAGTCAAGGTGAAGCCAGGACTTCAGCGCGGGCGACCGCACGCCCGAGAACCCGACCGCGAAGCGAGGCGGCACGTGAACACCACAGGATCTGCGACCACCGCCGGCCCGCGCCCCGTGCGCGCACCGCGGGGCACCGAGATCAGCTGCAGGGGCTGGCAGCAGGAGGCCGCCCTTCGCATGCTCATGAACAACCTCGACCCCGAAGTGGCCGAGGCGCCTGACGAGCTGATCGTCTACGGCGGCGCCGGCAAGGCGGCGCGCGACTGGGCGAGCTTCGACGCCATCGTCGCCACCTTGCGCCGCCTCAAGGACGACGAGACGCTGCTCGTGCAGAGCGGCAAGCCGGTCGGGGTGTTCGAGACCCACGAGATGGCGCCGCGGGTGCTCATCGCCAACGCCAACCTGGTTCCTGACTGGGCGAACTGGGACGAGTTCCGGCGGCTGGATGCCCTGGGCCTGACGATGTACGGCCAGATGACCGCGGGCAGCTGGATCTACATCGGCACGCAGGGCATCCTGCAGGGGACCTACCAGACGTTCGCCGCCGCCGGCCAGAAGCACTACGGCGCCGACCTGGCCGGCCGGCTCGTGCTCACGGCCGGCCTCGGCGGCATGGGCGGCGCGCAGCCGCTGGCCGTCACCATGGCCGGCGGGGTCGCGCTCTGCGTCGAGGTCGACCCGCACCGCATCGCGCGCCGCCTCGAGACAGCGTACGTCGACGTGTCGACGGAGTCGCTCGACGAGGCGTTACGCTTGGCCTCTGAGGCGATGGCCGCGAAGCGGCCGCTCAGCATCGGCCTGCTCGGCAACGCCGCCGACGTCTACCCCGAGTTGGTGCGCCGCGGCGTCACGCCGGACCTGGTCACCGACCAGACGTCGGCGCACGACACGCTCAACGGCTACGTGCCCAACGGCATGAGCCTCGCCGAGGCGGCTGAGCTACGGCGCGCCGACCCGCAGGAGTACGTGCGGCGCGCCGTCGCCAGCATCGTCACGCACGTCGAGGCGATGGTGGCCCTGCAGAGGGCCGGCGCCAACGTGTTCGACTACGGCAACAACATCCGCGGGGTGGCGAAGGAGGCCGGCTACGCCGAGGCCTTCGCCTTCGAGGGCTTTGTGCCGCTCTACCTGCGGCCGCTCTTCTGCCGCGGCAACGGCCCCTTCCGCTGGGCGGCGCTCAGCGGCGACCCCGCCGATATCGCCGTGACGGACGCGGCTCTGCTCGAGGCGTTCCCGGACAACGAGATGGTCACCCGCTGGATCCACATGGCCGGCGAGAAGGTCCAGTTCCAGGGTCTGCCTTGCCGTATCTGCTGGCTCGACTACGGCGAGCGCGCCAAGGCCGGGCTCATCTTCAACGAGCTGGTGCGCAGCGGCAAGGTCAAGGCGCCGCTCGTGATCGGCCGCGACCACCTGGACTCCGGCTCCGTCGCGAGTCCGTACCGCGAGACCGAGAGCATGATGGACGGCAGCGACGCGATCGCCGACTGGCCGATTCTCAACGCCCTCATCAATACGGCCGCCGGCGCCAGCTGGGTGAGCTTTCACCACGGCGGCGGCGTCGGCATCGGCAAGAGCCTGCACGCCGGCATGGTCGTGGTCGCCGACGGCACCGACATGATGGACGAGCGTCTGCGCCGTGTGCTCACCTCGGACCCCGGCACAGGAGTGATGCGTCACGCCGACGCGGGCTACCCCCAGGCGATCGAGAAGGCGCGCGAGTCGGGCCTCGATCTGCCGATGGTGGACGGTGCGGCATGAACGTGCCGGTCGACGTCAACCTCGTTCTCTGCAAGGCCTGCGGCATCTGCATCGAGCTCTGCCCGGAGAAGGTGTTCGACACGGACAAGCTTGGCAATCCGGTCGTCGCACGCCCGCAGGACTGCAGTCAGTGCCTCATCTGCGAGCTGCACTGCCCGGACTTTGCGATCGAGGTGAAGCGGCGGGCGAAGAAGCAGGCGACCGAGGCGCCCGCCGTCGACCCCGCCAAGCTCGTCACTGTCGGCGAGCCCTGCGACCAC
>JBBQFA010000170.1:0-6098 GCA_038321515.1 Thermoleophilia bacterium
CGGCTGGCTGGACGTCTCAGCCCTCGTGGCCGAGATCCAGGTGCCGCCCAACTGGATGCTCATCACCGTGTTCCTGCACGTCGCCTCCTTCCTGCTCGTGGCGCTGCTCAGCGGGCGCCTCGCGCAGGCGCTCATCGGCAGCACGGAAGAGCTGAGCGGAGCCAAGGCCGACACCGAGGTGCAGCTGCGGCGCATGCAGGCGACCAACGAGCAGCTGCGCGTCATGAGCGAGAGCAGCCGTATGTTCTTGCGCCACCAGGATGTCGGCGGTCTCATCTCGGAGGCACTCGGCCAGATCGCCGGCGCCACCGGCCTGCGCACGGGCTTCGCGCTGATCCTCAACCACAACACCGGCGACTTCGAGGACCGCGCCGTGGTGGGCGGCCTCGACGCCGAGGCCGTGAGGCGCTACAAGGAGCTCGGCGTCGTCGCCATCGCCGAGGCCGGCGCGCAGCGTCACGAGACCGTGACCGACGCCCAGGTCGGCCGCCTGCTCAAGGCGCTCGAGAAGGACGGCTATCACGGCTTCATCGCGGCGCCCCTCCAGGCGAAGCACGAGTTGCTCGGCGCCGTGTGTCTGGTCTACCGCCAGAACGAACAGGTGGTCGAGGCGGCGGTGCCGACCCTGCGCGCGCTCTGCGACCAGGTGGCGCTCGTCGTGCGCAGCATCCAGTTTAACGAGGAGCTGGCGCGCAAGAACGACGAGCTGACGCATCTCGACCAGCTCAAGAGCGACTTCATGGCGACGATGAGCCACGAGCTGCGCACGCCGCTGACGTCGATCATCGGCTACAGCGACATGCTGCTCAGCGGCATGACGGGAGAGCTCAACGAGAAGCAGTCGGCGTTCGTCGACAGCATCCTCAAGGGCGGCGAGGCACTGCTGAACCTCATCAACGACGTGCTCGACCTGACGAAGATCGAAGCGGGCCGCCTGGAGCTCAACCGCGAAGCGGTCGACCTGCGGGCGGCCCTCCTCGGCGTGCTGCCGGTGGTCAAGCCCCGCGCCCAGGACAAGCGCGTGCGCATCTCGACCTTTCTCCCGACCGACCTGCCGCTGGTGTGGGCCGACCCGGGCAAGCTCAACCAGATCCTCCTCAATCTGATCACCAACGGCATCAAGTACACGCACGAGAACGGCAACGTCAGCATCGAGGCGCGCACCCCCGGCGACCTCGTCGAGATCTGGGTCAACGACACCGGCATCGGCATCGCGCGCGAGGACCAGGACAAGGTCTTTCAGCGCTTCACGCAGATCGACTCCTCGGCGACCCGCTCCCAGGGCGGCACCGGACTCGGTCTGGCGATCGTGAGGGAGCTGGTGGAGCTCCACGGCGGCACCATCCGCATGCAGAGCAAGCTCGGCAAGGGCTCCAGCTTCATCTTCACCATGCCGATATCAACCAAGCCGGTCGATCCACTGGCCGCGGGCAAGATCAACTGAGGAGGTGCGCACCATGGCGAAGGCCATCCTGGTCGCCGACGACGACCCAGACATCCTGAATATCGTGTCGATGTCGCTCGAGACGCAGGGCTACACGATCTACAAGGCGACGAACGGCCGTGAGGCCGTGGACCTCGCCAAAGCGCATCGCCCCGACCTGATCCTGATGGACATGATGATGCCGGTCGTCAGCGGCTACGAGGCGGTGAGCGAGCTCAAGGCGGATGAGGGGACCCACGACATCGTCATCGTCGGCCTCTCGGCGAAGGCGATGGCGACTGACATGGAGCGCGCCACCGACGTCGGCATCGACGGCTACATCACGAAGCCGTTTCGCATCGCCCAGGTCCTCTCGGTCGTGGAGAGCTACCTGCAAAAGTGAGGCCGGTGGCGCTGGGATGCCCATCGTCTTCCCCGACGACGGGCAGGAGGCGGCGCCTCCGTGGCGTACATGCACGTGATGCCCACGTGAACCAGCCCAGCACAACTCGCCAGCCGCCGATCATCTGCGTCGCCGACGTCGACACGCGGCTCAGTTGCAGCACCTACTGCGCCGTGTGCCCGCACTACGTGCGCGACCGGCGCGGCGGCGAACGGCGCACGATATGGCGCGCGACGTACGACCGCCGTATCCTCGGCCGTCTCTAGATCCGCGTCCGGCCAACGCCCGCGACACCGCCTTCGGCGGCTATCATGGTCTCTGTGCAACTGCCGATACCGGGAATAGCGCAACGCCCCCGAAACGAGGCCCGTCACGGCGGCCAAGACTGGTGATCAGAAGCGAGGCCTCAGCCTCGCCTACAGACGTGGAGTGAGTCTCGAGCTCAAGACGACCTTGGTCGTCGCCGCAGCGCTCGTCGCCTTTGTACTGGCCGCGGTGTTCTGGATCGACCTCGGCTCCACTCCGGTGCTCATCGCCGCGGTGCTCGCACTGTTCGCCGTCATCGTCGTGACCGCAGACCTCTGGGTGTACCGGCCCGTGCACAGGCTCATCCGCCGCTCGCGCACGCGCCTCGGCGGCAACTACGAGCGCAGCGACCCGTACTACCGCGACGAGATCCGCGAGCTCAGCTATCTGGTCGGGACGCTGATCGCGGTGTTCACTGCCGCCGAGGACAAGGAGTGGGTGTCACAGAGCATCAAGGACGACCTCATGCGCGTGCAGTCGCTCAACCGCCAGCTCATGGACGTCGGCGTGCTGGGGCGAGAGATGAACGCCGCCCTGCCGTACCGCGAGACCGTGGAGCGCGTGTTGTCACGCAGCAAGGGCTTCTTGCACGCCGACTTCGCCGCCCTGTTGCTGCTCGACGCGGAGGCGCGCGCCTTCTCACTCGAGGGCGCTCAGGGCGTCCTCTCGCCGACGCTCTCCGCCGAGTGCTGCGCGTACACTCCGGACTGCCCGGTGCGACAGGCCATCGCCGCCGGCCAGATCCAGCGCGTCGAGGGGCACACCTGTACGCTCTTCCCGCAGACCATGACCCACCAACTGGTGATCCCGGTCCGGGTCGAGAACGTCGGTGACATGGCCATGCTCACGACCGCTACCAGCGGGGAGTACATCGCGCTGCTCGGCGACGACATCATGAGCGCGCTCCAGAACCACGTCCAGAGCGCGCTCACGAACGCCCACAAGTACGACGCCATCCGCCGCCAGGTGGTCACCGACCACCTGACCCGGCTCTACAACCGGCGCTACTTCATGAACCGTGCCGGCGAAGAGATCGAGCGCAGCCTGCGCCAACAGGCCCCGCTGAGCGTGCTCATGGTCGACATCGACCACTTCAAGGACTTCAACGACACCTATGGGCACGCGACCGGAGACCGCGTGCTGCAAACGGTCGCGCGGGCGATGCAGGATGCTCTGCGCACGACCGACATCTGCGCCCGTCACGGCGGCGAGGAGTTCGCGATGCTCCTGCCGAACACGCCCGGCGAGAACGCCTACTACGTCGCCGAGCGCGTGCGCCGCACGCTCAGCGGGACGCGCTACACGGGCCTCGGCCTGCCGCCCGAGGTCAACATCACGATCAGCGTCGGCGTCGCCACCTGCCCCCGCGACGCGACCGTGCTCGACGAGCTGATGGAGCTCGCCGACAAGGCGCTGTACAAGGCCAAAGCCGACGGCCGGGACATGGTGGTGCTCTGGGGCGCCGAGGAGCGCGAGCGGGTCAGAAACTGACGCGCGCCGCGGCCGGACGAGGCGCCAGGCCCATCCCCCAGGCGATCACCGCCGGAGGCAGCGAACCCCAGGAGAGCAGCTCGTCGTGAAACGCCCGCAGGGAGCCTGAGCGCGCGCCGCTCCACGTCGCCGCGAGCCGCGTGACCTCGCGCTTGCCGAGCAGGTAGCTCATCGCCTGTCCCGGGTCCTCGGCGTAGCGGAGACACTCGAGTTCGGCCTCGCGCCGGTTCATGCGCGTCTCGGCGACGAGGTACGCGACGGCCGCGTCCAGGTCCATGCGCCCGAGGTGGAGCTCCACGTCGATGACCACGCGACAGGCGCGCCAAACCTGGTCGTTCAGCCGCATCAGCCGCACCGCTGGGTCGTCGAGAAAGCCCTCGCGATCCATGAGCTCCTCGCAGTAGAACGCCCAGCCCTCGATGAGCAGGTTGCCGCCGTCTGGTATCGGGGCCACACGGCGCGCCAGGGTGGGGGCCCTGTTGGCGCTGACGAGCTGCAGATGGTGACCCGGATACGCCTCGTGGACGCCCGTCGTGCCCAACGAGGCGAAGGGGTGACCGCGCATCGCGTCGCGCAGTTCGGAGGCGCTGAGCCCGTCCGGTGGAGGCGTGACGTAGTAGAAGCCGAGCTGGCGGGAGGCGAAGGGGCCTGGAGGGTCGCAGGCCGCAAAGGGGAGCATGCTGCGCAAGAAGGGGGGCGTCGCCATGACCTCGAGCTCCTCGCCCTCGGGCATGCCGACGATGTCGTGCGCGACGACGTACGCCCTCGCGTCGTCGACGGCGCGGCGGTAAGCGTCGACGAGCTGGTCCGGCGTGGGCGTCGCGGCCTGGGCCGCGGCGACGGCCGCGGCCGCGTCGGCGTAGCCGGCCGCGGCAGCCAGCTCGGCCATGGCCGCCTTCGTCTCCGCCAGCACCTGGCGGCCGTAGTCGGCGAGCGCGTCCGGCGGCTCGTCCAGCACGTGCTCCCAGCGCAGGACGTCGTCGACGACGGCGCGGCCGGCGCCGCAGGCGGCGGTCGCCGTCGGGGCGAGGTCGTTGCGCAGGTACTCGCCGAATGACTCGAGCGCGGCGGAGGCGGCCGCCGAAGGCCCGCTCACGGCGGCCTCGCGTCCGGCACCCGCCGCGAAGGCGCGAGCCGTCGGACCGACGAGGTCGAGCAGGCCCTCGGCGTAGTCCACACCGGCCTGCACCGCCGCCGCCGACAGACCGGGCTCCAGATTGCCGCGCGCTTCGTCCAGCAGCCCGGGCACGGCGGCGAGCCGAGCCGCGAGCGCCTCCACGCGCTCGACCGGTGACCCGAGCTCGCGCACGAGTAGCGGGAAGACGCCGCCCACGACGTCGAGGTAGACGCCGGGATGACGCTGCGCCACCCGGCGCAGCTCAAGCGCACGCAGCCGCCGGCGCACGATCTGCAGGGCGGCGAACGCATCCACGGCGGTCCCGACCTCCGCGTGTACGAGGAGCGGCTGGAGCTGCCGCTCGTAGCGATGCAGCAGTTCACAGCGCCGGGCGAGAGCGGCAGGCGACCATGACGGCAGACGGCTGGCGCCCTCCGCAAGACCCAGCGCCGTGCCGAGAACAGGATCGTCGGCGACGAGGTCGTCGAGCAGCGCCCGCACCAGCGGCTCGGCCGCGTTCGCCGGCGCGCCACCGACGCCGGCGCGCTCCAGATGGGCGCTCACTGCGCCGCGCCCCTTCGCGAACCGTCGCTCTTCAGGCATCGTCGACCCCCGTCGGACTCGCTGCTGACCGGACCCCGCCGCCGGCTCCGGCGGACACGCGGGACACTCCCGACTCTACCGGTACGCTCGCACGAGCCGCAACACGCGGCGTCGGCCGGGTCCGGTGCGTGACGAGACCCCACGTCGTGGGAGCATGCTTGGGTCGCCGGCCGCGGACAGTGGAGGTCCGCCCGGCAGCTCGTCGTCTGCTACAGGGGGGAAGCACATGCGCGCAATGAGGAGCGGCCTGAGGCCGACCAGGTTCTGGACTCTGGCGCTCGCCACGGTCATGGCCTGCGGACTGGTCCGGGGCATCGCTGGGGCGCTGGCGAGCACCTCGCCGTCGCCCAGCCGCGCAAAGGTCGTACTCCGGATCGGACTCACGCAGGACGTCGACAGCCTCAATCCCTTTGTGGGGTATTCGGTGCCGGCCTACGAGGTCTATCACCTCAACTACGACATGCTCGTGGGCTACGCGCCGAACGGCGACGTGAGGCCTGCCCCACGACGATCTCGTAGCATGGTGGGCTGCAGGAGTGGCTGTCGTCGGGCCGCACGAACGTGTTCGAGGCGGCGGAGGAGCGCATGCGCCGGCACCTCGCCGCCGCGCCGGTCGGGCTCCCGGCCGACATGGAGGCGCGCCTGTGCGACCTCATCGACGAGGCCGGCCGCGCGTTTGGCGTGAGCGAATGGCCCGACCCGCGGCGCCTGCTGGACGAGGCGCGCCGCGGACTCTCCGCAGCCGTCGTCTGAAC
>JBBQFA010000171.1:0-6078 GCA_038321515.1 Thermoleophilia bacterium
AGGCGGTGACCGGCCGCGGCGCGATCGGTGACCGAGGTGATGTAGGCGTGGGCCCAATGGCTCTTGGCGACGTCGTCGTAGGCCTTCGCCCGCGCCGCCTGGGTCGTCAGCGACGCCAGCCCGGCCGCGGCGAGGGCGAGAACGACCAGCAGGCGTATGGGGATGTGGGCTCGACTCATGTCTCTCTGGTATCGGCATGGCGGCCGGCGGCTTGAGCGTGACCGGGGCCGTGGTCGCGGCCCCGGTCACGCTTTCGCCGTCGGCCGCGCCAATCCTTACGCGAGGCGTTGAGGGTAGCACGTCGAAAGAGATACGGCCCCTGCCAGTAGCAGCCACGGCTGCGACGACCGCGTTTGCCCCGTGTGCGCGGGGCGCGTATCCTCACCGAGGGAGGCCACCCGTGCCTCAGCACCGCATGAACGCCCCAAACTCCACACCCCCACACTCAACTCGTTCCCGCTTCGCCGTCACGGGCCGGGCGCGCCGAAGCGCACGCCGGGGCAAGCTTACGCTCGCCGGGGCTGTCGCCGCCCTGTTCCTTCTCGCGACAGCCGGCCCGGCGGCGGCGTTCTCGACCCAGTACGACTTTCTGATCACAGGGCACGGCTGGGGGCACGGCGTCGGGATGTCACAGTGGGGCGCCTACGGCTATGCCAAGCACGGCTGGGGCTACAAGGCCATCCTGAAGCACTACTACACGGGCATCTCGTTCACGAACGTCAGCGACTCCATCATTCGCGTGCGCCTGCGCAGCGACCTGAGCTCGGTGAAGGTGAGCTGCCGCAGCGACTACACCGTGCAGGGCAGCGGCGCGCCGATCACGATACCTGCCGGCAAGACGGCGACCACCACCTACACGGGCAGCGCCTACCGCGTCGTCGCCGGCTCGCTGCGCAAGAACTTCAACGCCGCACCAACGTTCGCGCCGACAAAGGGGTCGCTGCGGCTGCTCACGGCGACCGACCTCGGCGACACCGGCCCGTATCGCGGCACGATCCGGGTGGCGCGCATCGGCGGCGGCCTCATGATCATCAACCACGTGCCGCTCGAGAGCTATCTGCGCGGCGTGGTCCCCCACGAAGTCTCACCGTCGTGGCCGGTGGCGTCGCTGAAGGCACAGGCCTGTGCAGCTCGCGCCTTCGGGCTCGGCAGCCGCCAGCCCGGCGAGGCCTGGGACGCGTACTGCGATGTGCGCAATCAGGCGTACGTCGGTATCGGCATCGAGGATGCGCGCACCGACGCGGCCGTCAAAGGTACGGCTGGGGTCACCCCGAGCTACGGCGGCAAGCCCATCGTCGCGACCTACTTCTCCTGCTCGGGTGGGCACACCGAGGATGTCGGGTTCGTCTGGGGCGGCAACTATCCGTACCTCAAAGGCGTGAGCGACCCGTACGACTACTACGGCTCGCTGCACGACTGGGGCCCACTGCGGCGCACGGCCGCCGAGATCCGCGGCCCGCTGGCCGCGAGCGGCTCGCTGCGGGCCGTCTACACGCTCAAGCGAGGCTCGTCACCGCGCATCGTCAAGGCGGCGATCATCGGCAGCGGTGGCACGAAGTACATCGACGGCAGCTCGCTGCGCATGAAGCTCAACCTCAACAGCGCCTGGGCCGCGTTCACCAGCATGGGCATCAACCCGTCGCCGGGCGACGCTGCGAGGGTTGCCGCCGGGTCCAGCATCACCGTGAAAGGGCGCATCTACCCGGCCATCGCCGCCGGCGGCAAGGTCTATCTGCACTCTTACTACTCCGGCTCCTGGCACAGCCAGGGCGTGACAACGACGCGCACCACCGAGAAGCTGCCCGGCGGGTACACCGCCCGCTACTCAGCCTACAGAGTGTCGGTGACCCCCACGCAGACGACGAAGTACTACTTCTCGAGTCTCAAGGCGAAGTCGCCGGTCACGACCGTCAAGGTCAAGTAGCGACGGCCGGGCGGCCGCCGCGCCGCCGTCGCATCACGTATCTCCGCAGCCGGCGTCGCCGAAGTGGAACAGTTCCTCCGCCGTCCCAGCAGCGACCGACGACTGGTGCCGGTGGATCTCGCCTTCGACCATGTACAGCACGTCTTCGGCGATGTTGGTGGCGTGGTCGGCCAGCCGTTCGAGGTACCGCGCCACGCTGAACAGCAGCACGATGGCGTCCAGGTGGTCGGGGTCCGCGCGGATGACGCCCTTGAGCTCCTCGATGAGCTCGGTGTAGAGCCGGTCGATCTCGTCGTCGGCGGCCAGAACGTGCCGCGCCGTCACCGCGTCCTGGCGCACCAGCGCGTCCAGCGCCTTCTCGAGGATGGTCCCGGTGCGGTCGGCCATCACGGCGACGACGTGAGGCACGGGCACCGGGTGCTCGTCGACGAGCTGCAGGGCGCGCTCCGCGATGTTCGAGGCGAGGTCGCCGATGCGCTCCAGCTCGCTGTTGATCTTGATCACCGCGGCGACGAAACGCAGGTCGCCGGCGACCGGCTGATAGAGCGCCAGGATCTTGAGGCACTCCTCTTCCACGTCGACCTCGCTCTGGTCGATCAGCGCGTCGGTGGCTATGACGCGTCGCGCTTTGGCCGGGTCGCGCTGCTCGATCGCCTGGAAGGCAAGGCGCAAGTTCTCTTCGACGATCGCGCCGAGCGCGAGGATCTTGCGCTTCAGCCGGTCGATCTCTCTCTGCAGATGTCTCATGGTGACCTCGCGGCTCAGCCGAAGCGGCCGGTGATGTATTCCTCGGTCTGCTTCTTGGCGGGGTTGGAGAAGATCTGGGTGGTGGGACCGAACTCCACGATGTGCCCCTGGAAGAAGAAGGCCGTGTAGTCGCTGACGCGCGCGGCCTGCTGCATGTTGTGGGTCACGAGCACGATCGTGTAGTTGCTCTTGAGGGTGAGGATGAGCTCCTCGATCTTGGCGGTCGCGACCGGGTCGATCGCCGAGCAAGGCTCGTCCATCAGCAGCACCTCGGGCTCGGCGGCGATAGCGCGCGCGATGCAGAGCCGCTGCTGCTGACCGCCGCTCAGGGCGTTGCCCGGCTCGCTCAGCTTGTGCTTGACCTCGTCCCAGATCGCCGAGCGCTTGAGGGCGTCCT
Source organism: Thermoleophilia bacterium (assembly GCA_038321515.1). Lineage (GTDB taxonomy): Bacteria > Actinomycetota > Thermoleophilia > UBA2241 > UBA2241 > CAIXSE01. The sequence goes on from JBBQFA010000171.1 coordinate 3,069, forward strand.
CGACCCTGTCGGAGAGCTCGGAGCGGCCAAGCTTGTAGTGCTGGCGCAGCCCGTAGGCGACGTTGTCGAAGACGGTCATCGGGAAGGGGCTCGGCTTCTGAAAGATCATGCCGATGCGGCGGCGCAGATCGAGCAGGTCGGTCTGCGACGAGAGGATGTTGACGCCGTCCATGACGACCTCACCGGTCGCGCGCTGATCCCGGTAGAGGTTGAAGATGCGGTTGTACGTGCGGATGTGCGTCGACTTGCCGCAGCCGGACGGACCGATGACGGCCGTGACGCGATTCTGCTTGATCTCGATCTCGTTGTCGAAGAGCGCCTGCTCTTTGCCGTAGAAGAAGTCGAGGTGCCGCACCGAGATCTGGCTGGGGAGCGCGGCGAAGTCCTCGTCGGCGCCGCGGCGTGCCTCGGCGACCTCGAGTCGCGGCGGCACGACGGTGACCGCCGCCTGGGTATGTGTCGGATCGTTCACGATGGTCCCTACCATTCTTTGCCTCGCTGAAAGAGGAGTCTGACCAGGATGTTCATGCCGAGCACGGCGACGATGATGAGCAGCGCGCCGCCCCAGGCGAGTGTCTGCCACTGCGGATACGGGGAGCCCGAGAAGTCGTAGATGGTCTTGGTGAGGTTGGCGACCGGGCCCCCGAAATAGCCGCCCGGTCCGAACAACCCCGTCATCCAATACGGACTGCTCAGCGCCGTGAAGAGCAGCGGCGCCGTCTCGCCGGCGACGCGCACGATGGCGAGCGTCGCCCCGGTGATCAGGCCGTCGCGGGCAGCCTTGAAGACCACGCCCATGGTGACCTTCCAGCGCGGCGCGCCCATGGCGAGGCCCGACTCGCGGAGCTCGTTGGGCACCAGGTTGAGGATGTCCTCGGTGGTGCGCGCCATGACCGGCAGCATGATGAAGGCCAGCGCCACCGACCCCGCGAAGCCGGAGTAGTGCTGCAGCGGCTTCACGAGGATGGCGAAGGCGAACACGCCGACGATGATCGAGGGCACGCCCATCACCACGTTGGCGATCATGCGCACGGCCGTCGCCAGGCGGCCGTTGCGGCCAAACTCGGCGAGGTACACGCCGCCGAGAAAGCCAGTGGGGATGGCTATGAGAGCGGCCACCGCGGTGATCACGATCGTGCCGACTATGGCGTTGGCGAAGCCGCCGGCGGACGAGGTCACGTCCTGCGGGGTCGGCTGCGTGAAGAAGGCGATGTCCCACGCCGCGATGCCGCGCCGCACGACCTCGTACACGATGAACGCCATCACGGCGATGCCGATCCAGGCGCCGATCCACGACAAGACCTTGATGGTGAGGTCGACGGCCTTGCGGCGCGCGATGGAGCGGTGGCGCAGGGGCGCCGCGCCCGGCCGTGCCACGGTGCTCATGCCCGGCCTCCCGTGACGCGCTGCACGCGACGCAGCCAGAACTGCGCGAGGATCTGGAACAGCACCGTGATGAGGAACAGGATGAGGCCCAATTCGATGAGCGCGCTGACCTGGATCTTGTCGGTGGCCTCGCTGAACTGCTGCGCGATCAGCGACGCGATGGAGGTGCCGGGGTCGAAGATCGAGTGCGGCAGGTCCGTGTACAGGCTGCCGATGAGGTAGGCGACCGCCATGGTCTCGCCAAGCGCCCGGCCGAGGCCGATGAACACGGCGCCGACGATCCCGCTGTTGGCGTAGCGAAGGCTGATGTTGCGCATGACCTCCCAGGTAGTGGAGCCCATGCCGTAGCCGGCCTCCTTGGTCACCCTGGGGACCATCTTGAGCACGTCTCGGGAGACGGCGGTGATGAACGGCAGCACCATGAACGCCAGCACGACTCCGGCCGTGAAGATCGAGAGCCCGCCGCCCTGGAACTGGGCGCCGGGCTTGAGGCCGGGGATGCTGCCGAGGGGCGTGCCGAGCAGCCAGGGCATGAAGCGCTCCTGGATGAACGGCACGATCACGAAGAGGCCGACCATGCCGTAGATGATGCTCGGGATCGCCGCCAGCATCTCGATGCCCATGCCCACGACCCTCGCGACCGCCGGATGGACGAGTTCGACAAGGAGCAGGGCGATCACCAGCGCGAGCGGCACGGCGATCACCATCGCGACGAGTGTGGAGAGCGCCGTGCCGGCCAGCGCCGCGAGGGCGCCGTACTGGCCGGTCGACGGCGACCAGGACACGGTCGTGATGACCTCGGTGCCGAGGCCGCTGATGGCCGGCCACGAGTTGTACACGAGGACGGCGGCGAGGCCGAACATGGCCACGGCCACGGTGATGCCGCAGGCCGTGGCCAACACCCGAAAGAGCGGATCGCCGATATGAAAACGGCGGCGACCCGGCGCCGCTGATGCGGCGCCGGGCGGCCCACCGGGGCCTTGCTGTACCTGTGTTTCGACTGTGCTCACGGCCAGACGGGCGTGCCGCCGGCCGTGACGGTGGGCCAGACCTGCTTCTCGACGAGGTTGTAAACGTTCGCCGGGATCGGCACGTAGTCGAGCTGCGTGGCGCCGCTGGCGCCGCTGGTGTAAGCCCAGTCGAAGAAGCTCAGCAGGGCCTTGGCGCGGCCGGCGTCTGCCTGCTCCTTCCGCACGAGGATGAACGAGGCGCCGGTGATCGGCCAGGTGGTCGCGCCGGGCTGGTTCACGAGCACCAGGTACATGCTGGGCAGGCTGCCCTTCCAGTCGGCGTTGGCGGCCGCCGCACCGAAGCTCTCGATGCTCGGCTTGACCCAGGCGCCATCCTTGTTCTGGAGCTGCGTCGTGGTCATGCCGGTCTGCTTGGCGTAGGCGTACTCCACGTAGCCGATAGAGCCGCTGAGCTGCTGCACGCTCGCGGCGACGCCCTCGTTGCCCTTGCCGCCCACGCCCACCGGCCAGGGGATCTCCTTGTCGGCGCCGGCCGTCCACACGCTGCCCGCGGCGTCGGTGAGGTAGTGAGTGAAGATCCAGGTGGTGCCGGAGCCGTCCGAGCGGTGCACGACGTTGATCTTGGTCGCCGGCAGCTTGACGCCCGGGTTGAG
>JBBQFA010000172.1:0-6028 GCA_038321515.1 Thermoleophilia bacterium
CGCGAGCGCCGCCGCCCGCAGATGCTGAACGCGATTCCGGTGCTCGTCGAGCAGCGCATCGTCGCCTTCGCGCTCGGGCATCCCGGCTACGGCCCGGCGCACATCGCCAGCGAGCTGCGGCGACCCAAGTGGGGCGGTCTCGTGGTCTCGGCCAACGGCGTCTGGCGCGTGCTGCGCCGCCACAGCATCGGCACCCGAGCCCTGCGCTTCGGTCTGCTCGCCGGCTACGCATCGCCGCCGGAGCCAGCCCGCGAGCCGGAGCCCGAGCGCCACATCGTGGTCGATCATCCCGGCGAGCTCGTGCAGATGGACTGCTTCTGCATCGGCCGCCTCTCAGGCACCAGCGGCGTGGTCTGGCAGTACACGGCGATCGACGCCGCCTCCGCCTTCATCTAGGCCGAGCTGCACGTGACGCCGCGCAACCCCGACGCGCGCTTCGCGAGCGCCCTCGCGCGGCGCGTCGCCGGCGAGCTCGCCGCGGTGGGCTGGCAGCTCGAGCGCGTCTCCACCGACAGCGGCAACGAGTTCCATAACCAGGCCTTCGACGCCGAGCTTGAGCACCTCGGCGCTCGGCACACCCACATCAGCCCCGGTCGGCCGCAGTCGAACGGCTTCGTCGAGCGCGTGCAGCGCACCATCCTCGAGGAGTGCTGGAAGCCGGCCTTCGCGCGCTACCTGGTGCCCAAGTACGTGGGCCTCAGGCGCGAACTGGTCCGCTACCTCGAGCACTACAACTTCGACCGCACGCACAACGGACGCCTGACGCAGGGGCGCATCCCCGCGGAGGTCCTCGGCGCCGCTAAGATGTATCGCTGGCAGGGCGGATGTGTCGCTACATCTTGGGGGCTGTACAGCCTAGGCCCGAGCACTTCGGCGGGGGCAGTTGATGACCGCGGAGATGCAGCGCATGAACATCCGTACCGCCTGCGCCGCTCTGGCGCCGGTCGCGTATGAGCACCGGCTGGTGATCTAGCATGGCAACGGGCCTCAGATGGGCCTGTTGGCGCTCAAGGAGCAGGCCTACGCGGACGGCGAGCCCTACCCCCTCGACATCCTCGACCCCCAGACAGAGGACATGATCGGCTACATCGTCGTGCAGGAGTGGGGCAACGTGCTGCCGCAAGATCGTTGCCGGCACCGCTGGGACGCAGGTGGTCGCCTAGCGCGGCTCGCGTGAGCCCCGGTGCTCACGCCGGAGTCGAGGCTGTTTGACAAAAAGAATGAATGGGAATATAGTTTGTGAGCTAGTGCACAAACTGGTTGTTTTTCAATCGAAGGAGGGACGTCATGTTCGATAGGACCATTACCGCCATCGGCACGGTGTTCTCAGGAGTCTCGAGCGTCGTGCTTGGTGTCTCAGAGGTGTCGGGAGAGCTAGAGCGGCAGCGCGTCACGCGTCGCTAGGACAGGAGCTGCTTCTGCCGCACTGTCGCGGCCGGAGCAGAAGAGCAGCGTAAGGGCCGCCGGCGTATCAGTCGATACGCCGGCGGCCCTTTTCTTGTGCCCTTCTCCGTCGCCTGCTAGAGGACTGCCGACAGAAACTCGGCGGTGCGGGGGTCGTGCGGGTTGTCGAAGACCTGCGAAGGCGGTCCGAATTCGATGACCACTCCGCCGTCCAGGACGGCGACGAGGTCGGCGACCTCGCGCGCGAACCCGATCTCATGCGTGACGATGACCATCGTCATGCCACTCTCCGCGAGCTCCTTCATGACGTCGAGGACCTCACCGACGAGCTCCGGATCGAGCGCCGAGGTCGGCTCGTCGAAGAGCATGAGCTTCGGCTGCATGCACAGGGCTCGGGCGATCGCGACGCGTTGCTGCTGACCGCCCGAGAGCTGACTGGGGTAGTAGTCGGCTCGATCAGCAAGACCGACACGGTTCAGCATCTTCTGCCCCAGCTCGTGCGCCTCTTCGCGAGACTTCTTCTGCACGCGGATCGGCGCCACGGTGACGTTCTGGAACGCCGTCATGTGCGGGAAGAGGTTGAACGCCTGGAACACCATGCCGATGGCCGCGCGTTGCTTGGCGACCTTCTTGATCGTCATCTCGTACAGCTTGCCGTTCCGCTCGTTGTAGCCGACCAGCGTGCCGTCGACGGAAAGGCGTCCGCCTTGGATCTTCTCGAGGTGGTTGATGCAGCGGAGGATCGTGGACTTGCCGCCGCCGCTGGGCCCCAGGAGCACGACGACCTGACCCTTCTCGACACGCATGTCTACGCCCTTCAGGACGACGTTGCTGCCGAATGACTTCCAGACGTTCTCGGCGAGAACCATGGGTTCACTCATCGGTGCTCCTCCGGGATCGCCGACGCCCCGTTCTCGAGTTTGGTTACCTCGGTCTCAAGCTTGGTCGCCAGGCCAGCGGGCTGCTTCTTCCGCTTCTTGGGCGCCTCCGACTTGCTGGAGTGGCCCTTTCCGTAGTGCTTCTCGAGGTAGTACTGCCCGATGCTGAAGACCGTGGTAAGGGCGAGGTACCAGATGCAGGCAACGATGAGCAGGGGGATGATCTGGAACGTCTGCCCCCAGACTGTCTGCAACCTCGTCAGGAGCTCGTTGCCGCCGATCACCGAGACCAGCGACGTGGTCTTGAGCATCGAGATGGTGTTGTTGCCAAAGGGCGGGATGATGATGCGCATCGCCTGCGGCAGCACGACTCGAGTCATGGTCATGCCCCACGGCATGCCGAGCGAGAAGGCTGCCTCGGACTGCCCCGGACTGACCGACATGATGCCGGCGCGGACGAGCTCTGCGTCGTAGGCGGCCTCGTTCAGGCCGAGGCCGAGGATGGCGGCGGTGAAGGCGCCGATCACGGCGGACGTCCCCCAGCTGCCGAAGACGACGCCCACAAAGGGGATGCCCATGAAGATGGTCGGATAGAGAGCTCCAAGGAAGCCCCAGATGAGGATCTGCACCAGCACCGGGGTGCCGCGGAAGAACCAGATGTAGAAGGATGCGATCGCGCCGAGCACTGGGTTCTGCGACAGCCTCATGATGGCGAGCAGGACGCCGCCGATGCCGCCGATGAGCATCGCGATGATCGTCAACTCGATGGTCACCACCACGCCGCGCAGCGTCAGGCTCTTGAACAAGTACTCTCCGACGACCCCCCACTCCATGTTGGGGTTCTTGGCCAGCGAGACAAGTACCGCCACCGCAAGGTAGACGACGACCGCCGCGAACACCCAAGTGCCGTAGTGGCGGACCGGGATCGCCTTTATGTCCGGCGGACGCTGGCCGCGCTGTGCTACCGGAGGCTTTCCGGCATCTGCCGTCGTTGCCATGAGATCAGGAACCCAGGTTAATGGTGATCGGGTCGAGCATGCTTTCCCCCGCGCCGTAGAGGTCGAGGATCTGCTTCATCACGCCCTCGTCGACGAGCTGCTGAAACGCCTGCTGGAACGCCTCGGGCAGATTGGGGATGCCCTTCTTGACCAGGATGGCGATGGTCGCCGGGTCGTAGCCCCCGGGGAAGGCCGGGTCGACGATCGCCTCGAAGACGTTGCCCCCGCCGCTGGTCTTCGCGACATAGGCGCCACCCGGGCCATCGGTCATTTCCGCCACGGCCTTGCCGCTCTTGACCGCGAGCTGTGCGTCGGTGTCGGAAGGCAGCGCGAGGATCTTGATCTGCTCCTTGCCGGCAGCGGCGAAGTCCTTGTTGGTCTTGACGAGGAAATCGTACTGCGTCGTCCCCTTCTGCACCGCCACGACCTTGCCGGCGAGGCTGTCCAGTCCGACGATGCCATCCGGATTGCCCTTAATGACCAAGATGCCGGAGCCGTCCTTGGCGTAGTCAATGATGTCCATGACCTTCTGGCGATCCGGAGTGTCGTAGAAGGTCGATATGCCGAGGTCGGCCTTGCCGGACAGCATCGAGGGAATGATGGCGTCGAACGGGGTCTGCTTAAAGACGATCTGGATGCCGAGCTTGGCGCCGAGCGCCTTAGCGAGGTCAGGTTCGATACCCACGAACACGGGGCTACCGGGCGCCTCGTAGTACTCCCACGGCGGGTACGGTGCGTTGGTGGCAGCCTTCATCTTGCCGGCTGACTTCACGCTGTCGGGCAGCATGTCGTGGAGCGCGGGATCTGTCTTGACCGTGATGCTGGCCTTCTCTGTGTCGGGCGCCCCGATTTCGAACGTCTGCTCCGTGGCCGTCCCTCCGCCGCCGTTGTCGCCCCCGTCGGTCGTGCTGCCGCAGCCGCCGAGGGCGAGGGCGGCAAGGAGCGCGATCGCACTCAGGATCAGGAGAACGGCCGACGGCGCGAGCCGATGTCCCCTCCGCCCGTGCTGCGCCCCGCAGGTACGTGAGTTGCATTCCATTTGGTCCCCCTTCACGCGTCGTGTTGCTCTGTCCCCCGACTCTGGGTGCACTCGTGCAGGCGGCTCGGGCACTCCCGGGATGGTCCGTCCCAGGGGCCTCGGCACCGAGGCTTCTGAAGCCTCACAGCCGGCCCGTTGTCACATTCTATACGGCAGTCGTCAGAATGGAACACAGGCTGCATCGCCCGGCGTGTACGACCGGCGCGCGAAGGCGCATGCCGTGGTTGACCGCCGCACGCCGCCCAAATAGCATGCGGGGCACCGGGCGGCGCTTGCCGACCGGTGCCACTCTCGATCAAGGAGCGACGATGGGCAAAGAGCTTTCCATCCTCTCGCACGACACGGTCGACCAGCCTCCTCCAGCTCCCCGCTTCTGATCGCGCGGTCGCCCGCCTTGCGGCCGGCGCCGTCGCACCCACCCACCGCCGGCCGCGATGCTGCCTGCATCATTGAGCCCATCCCGGCCCTCCGGCCACTATCATCGTTTGCTGGACAGGAGAGCGCCGTCTCTCCTTGCATGGATCATCTGCATGACTGCAGCCGCGAAACTAGGAGCGACACATGATCAAAGTAGCCGAGTGGGGCACGGGCATGATGGGCCAGGGTCTCCTGGGGTACATCCTCGACCGCCCGAAGGACATCGATCTCTGTGGTGTCATCGTCACCAACCCCGCAAAAGAAGGGAAGTCGGTCGGCGAGCTTCTCGGTCGCCCGTGCGACATCAAGATGACCACCGATTTCGAGGCAGTCCTTGCGCAGAAGCCTGACGTGGTCTGCATCAACACGCAGAGCAACATGGACGAGATCGAGCCGCAGATCGTGCCCGCCGTGAAGGCCGGCTGCAATGTGGTCTGCATCGCCGAGAAGCTCGCCTACCCGTGGGCCAGCGACCCGGAGCGCGCCGAGATGTTCGACAGGCTCGCCAAGGAGCACGACGTCACCATCCTCGGCACCGGAATCAACCCCGGCTTCGTCCTCGACGCGCTCATCGTGATGTGGAGCAGCATTTGCCTGCGCGTCGACTCCATCGAGGCCTCGCGCGTCAACGACCTCTCGCCCTTCGGCCCCACGGTCATGACCGGCCAGGGCGTGGGCACCACCGTCGAGCAGTTCGAGAAGGGCGTCGCCGACGGCACGATTGTCGGTCACATCGGTTTCCCCGAGAGCATCATGCTCATAGCCAGGGCCCTGGGCTGGGACATCGACGAGATCGTCGAGACCCGCGAGCCAATCGTCACCAAGGTCGAGCGCTCCACCGCGTGCGTGCACGTGGCCGCCGGCGACGTGGCCGGCTGCAAGCAGGTCGGCAAGGGCTACAGCAAGGGCGAGCTCAAGATCCACCTCATCCACCCGCAGCAGATCCACCCGCAGATGGCCGACCAAGGCACCGGCGACTACATCAAGATCGTCGGCGACCCCAATGTGAACATGGCTAACACCCCCGAGATCCCCGGCGGCAAGGGCACCTATGCGAGCGCCGGGAACTACATCCCGCTGCTCCCCGGCGCGCCGGCCGGCATGCAGACCGTCGTCGACCTGCCGATCCCGCGCTACTGGGCGCCCACCGCCTGAAAGGGGTGACCGCGTTGACAGAGACCACTCACTGTGAGGCCGGCGACTGGGTCGAGGTGGAGCGCGTGCTCCTCGAGCCGGCCGACCGCTCGAAGAACCTGCCGCCGGAGACGGCGGAGAAGCCGCTGCGCATGTGG
>JBBQFA010000173.1:0-5966 GCA_038321515.1 Thermoleophilia bacterium
CACCCCCTGAGGCGCGCTGGTTCGTCGCCGGCACACTGGCCGCGCTGCGCGCGGCCCTGCTGGCCGGCGCCGCCGAGCGCGCCGGCGCGCGCCCGGAGCGCCCCTTCAGCGGCGCGGCCGAGCTGGCCGCCCTCACGCCCGCGCTCGCGGTCGCCGACGCCGGCCGCCTGCTCCAGAGCATGGTCGCGGCCGGCGATCTGGTCGCCGGCGAAGGCGGCTACGCCCCCGCCGGCGCTGGTGTGCTCGGCGACGAACAGGCTGCGCTCGCCGAGCAGATCCTCGTGCGCCTCGGCGTCGACCCGATGGCGCCGCCGACGCTGGCCACGCTCGCCGACGAACTGCGCCGCCTGCCGCGCGAGCTCGCCCAGATCCTCGACGTCCTCGCCCGTCGCGGCGACGTCGTGCGGCTGGACAAAGACCTCTGGTTCGCAGCCGCGGCGGTGCTCGAGGCGCGCGAGAAGCTCGAACTCATGCTCGGCGACGGTGGCGGCGAAGTCACGCTTGCGAGCTTTCGCGACGCCGCCGGTTGCGGGCGCCGCAACGCCCAGGCCCTCCTCGAGTACTTCGACCGGGAGGGTCTCACCCTGCGGCGCGGCGACGTCCGCGTGGCGCGCCGCCGCCGCTCCTGAGTCGCGCCGCGCCCTCCCGGCCCTCAGCTGTCGCTGAACGCCGCGATCTGGTCGCGGCCGCGGCGCTTGGCGAGGTACATCGCCCAGTCCGCCTTGTCGAGCAGGTCCTCGCGCCGGTCGGCGTCGTCGGGGTAGCCGGCCACGCCGATGCTCACGGTGAGCGGGACGCCGTTGGCGACGAAGCCGGCCGCGCGGATGCGCTCGCGGATGCGCTCGGCCACCACGAGCGCCGCCTCGCGGCCGGTCTCGACCAGGAGCACGACGAACTCCTCGCCGCCATAGCGCCCGGCGATGTCGATGTTGCGTACGGCCTGCTCGATCACGTGCGCCACCTCGCGCAGTACGGCGTCGCCGGCGCTGTGCCCATTGGCGTCGTTATAGCCCTTGAAGTGGTCGAGGTCGCAGAAGAGGACACTGAGCGGACACTGGTTCTCCCGGGCCCGATGCAGTTCCTCGCTCAAGCGCTCGTGCAGATAGCGATGGTTGTACAGCCCGGTGAGCGCGTCGGTGATGGCGTCGATCTCGGCGCGGCTGAGGCGCACCGCCGCCGTTTGGAGCATCGCGGCGAAGGTCTGCCGTCCGTCTCCGCGCAGCACCTCGCTCTCGACCCCCGAAAGGGCCGGCAGGTCGGCCGCCACCGCGGCCACGATCCGGCCCTGCGCGTCGCGTATCGGCGCCAGCCCGGTGACCCACACGCCGAACTCGTCGGCGAAGACCGTATTGACCTGGGGCCGCCCTCCGGCCAGCACGACCGGCAGTTCGTCGTCGACGAACATCTCGTCGCCGACGTGCGATCTCTCCGCGTCGTTCTCTTCCGGGTCGACACCGAACACGTAGCGCTTGTCCATCTCCGCGTGCGTGGTCAAGAAGCGCGTCGGCGGGTTGGCGTCGCGGACCTCGCGCAGAATACTCGCAATTTCTTCGTACGCCTCTGACCCTTCGTCTTCGCGGCTGCGCAGCCCCACATGCAGTTCGCCCTTGATCAGGCTCGCCGCCTCGATCGCAACGTGCTCGGCGACCGCTCGCCGGCGAGCGACGTCTTCGAGTACATGCAGGAACGCGTCGACCATCTCGGGGTCGAACTGCGTGCCGCGGCAGTGCTGCAGCTCGGCCAGGCACTCGGTGTAGGTGAGCGCGACCTTGTACGGCCGGCGGCACGACATGGCGTCGTAGGCGTCGACGACGGCCATGGCGCGGGCGAGAAGCGGGATCTCCTCGCCGACGAGCCCGCTCGGGTAGCCCTTGCCGTCGTAGTGCTCGTGGTGGTGCCGCACCGCCAGCACCAGCTCCTGCGGGAACAGCGGCCGGATGATGTCGGCACTGAACACCGGATGCTCACGCATCTGCTCCCACTCCTGCGGGTTGAGGCGGCCGGGCTTGAGCAGCACTCGGTCGGAGATGCTGATCTTGCCGATGTCGTGCAGGTAGGCGGCCTCCTCCAGCGACGCCAGAAGGTCGTCGGACCACCCCAGCTCGCGGCCGAGCATCACGGTGTAGGCGGCGACGCGGGCGGCGTGGCCGAGCGTGTAGTAGTCCTTGGCGTTCAGCGCCGAGCTGAGGGCCTTGAGGTTGCCGAGGTGCATCTGCTTGATCTCGTCGTAGAGCTGCGCGTTCTTGATCGCCAGCGACAGCTGCGTGCCGACGCGCTCGAGCAGGTGCCGGTCGGCGCCGCGGAAGGCATCATCCGTGCCGGACACCAGGTTGAGGGCGCCGAGCAGGCCCGTTTCCGAGGGCAGGGCGATACTCGCTGCGGAGCGCAGACCGGCGAACGCGGGGTTGCCGCCCGGCAGCGGCACGTCGTCCGGCAGACGCAGCAAAGAGACGCGCTCAGAGCCGATGCGCTCGAGGAACCCAGGGCCGAAGTCGTCGACGGAGAGGCCGACCAGAGTCTCGGTCTGCGGCCGGGACGAGATCACCCGGCCGATGGTGTCGCCGCTCAGCAGCAACAGGCTGTAGTCGTCAAAGGTCATGAAGTGACGGAGCTCGTCGACGGCCGCCTCCACGACCTCTTCGAGATCGAGGCTGGCGGCCGTGCGCCGAGCGATGTCGTTGAGCAGCTGCGTCTCGCGGGCCCCGGCCTGCTCGCGCTCGAAGAGCGAGGCGTTCTCGATCGCAAGGGCCGCCGCGTGGCAGATGGCCGCCGCGGTGTCGAGCTCGGCCGGCGTGAAGGTGCGCTCGGCCCCGCTATCGACGAGTTCGACGGTGCCGATCACGCGGTCCTTGGCGATCAGCGGCAGTGTCGCCCAGCTCTTGAGCTCGTAGTCCCTGTTGATGTCGTGCACGGCCGCGGTGAGGCGCGGGTCGCGCAGCGACCCGACCACCACCGGCCGCTTCGTCTCGATGACCTCCCTCGTCACCGCCGCGTCCGCCAGCGGCAGGTGCTGGCCCAGCCAATGATGGTCGACCTCGCCGCGGTTCACGCGCATGATCGTGTGCAGCTCGCCGCCCTCGATGACGGTGATCTCGCACTCGCTGACGCCGACCGTGGCGCAGAGGCGGTTCGCGGTGGCCACCAGGGTCTCCTGAAGGTCGAGGCTGCTCGCGAGCTCGAGTGCCGATTCGCTGACGAGCGCCATGCGACGCAGGTTTTCGTCGAGCTGACGGTAGAACCCGGCGTTGGCGATCGTCTGTCCGGCGATCTGGGCGAGGCCGATGACCACCTCCTGACGCATGAAGGGGCGCGGCTCTCGGTTCATGAGCGAGATGAAGCCGATGACATCGCCCTGGCTGATCAGCGGTATGTCGAGGCACGCGCGGTAGCCCCATTCTTTAGCCTCTTGGAGTTCCATCGGCGTGACGCCCGGTGTGTTCAGAATGTCGAGGCACATCACCGGCTGCCGCTTGGCTGCCGACTCCACGACGAGCCCAAAATCCTCGATGCGGTACCGGATCCCGGCGGGGTCTTCGTCCCAGTCGCCCCCGACCGACACGAGGAGCTCGATCTCGTCTCCGTCGAGCCGGTACACGTCGCAGAAGTCGGCCCGCGAGACCTCGAGGATCCGCTCGGAGACCGCGCGCAGCACGGCGTCGACATCGAGGGTCGCTCCAAACTCCATCCCCGAATCGACCAGTAGCCGCAGGTCGCTGTTGCCGCGCCCGAGGCGCTCGACGAGCAAGGCCTTCTCGAACGATCCGGAGAGCAGGCGTCCCACGTTGCGGATGAAATCGAGCAGGCCAGTGTAGTCGCGGACGCGCGTGTCGAAGACATCGATGAGCCCGATCGGCCGCCCGTCGATCACCAGCGGCAGCGAGACCATGCTCTTGAAGCCCCAGCGCCGGTACGCCTGGAGCTCGTCTTCTTCGAGGCCGGCCCGGTCCAGGTCGCCGACGACGATCGGCTCGTTCGAGGCAAGGGCGGCGACGGTCGCCTCGTAGGCGGAGAGATCACGCTCGCTACCGGCCTCGTTCTCGTCCCAGCCGTTGCTGTCCACGCTGGCGAGGCAACGCAGGACGCCGCCGTCGACCTGCCAGATGTCGCAGTCCTCGGCGTGCAAGATGGCGCGGAGTCGCTCCGCGACCGCGCGCGCGAGATCCTCGAGTGTGCCCGCCTCATTGAGGCGATCGCCGAGCTCGACGAGCTCGCGGAGCGCGGCGTTTCCCTGCCTCAGCCCCGACAGCAGCTCGGCGTTGCGTAGGGCGTCGGCGATGGTGCGACCGGCGCTCTCGAGGAACCAGCGGACCTCCCGGTAGTCGCGCTCACTGGTGTCGAAAAGGTCGATCAGGCCGACCACCATGTCGCTGCTGACCAAAGGCACCGAGATCGTGCTGCGAAAGTCGAACTCCGCGAAGTCCTCGCGCTCGAAGTCGGTGACGCGAGGGTCGTCGAGCGTGGCGATCACGAGGATCTCGCGTTCTTCGAGTGCTTGCCGGGTGGACGGGTAGTGGTCGAGCTCGAGGAGTCTGCCGCTCATACTCTCGTCGACGCCGTCTCCGTCGACGCTGGCGAGGCAGCGCAGGTAGCCCTCCTCCGACCACCAGATATCGCAGTCGGCGCAGTCGACCACACGTCGCAGCCGCGTCGCAGCGCGCACCGCGAGGTCGGCGGACGACCCGGCATCGGAGAGGTCGGTGCCGAGGTCGATGAGCTCCTGACCCAGGCGGGCGCGCTCCTTGGCCTCGTCGAGGAGGGCCGTGCTGTCGAGCAGGCCCGCGACCAGTTGACAGATGCCGGTGAGGAACTCGAGTTCTGCGTCCCAGTCGCGCTCGGCGTCGTCGTAGAGCTCCACGAGGCCGACGAGATCGCCGCCGGCGACGAGCGGCATCGTGAGCGAGCTGGCGTAGCCCCACTCGCGCATGAGGTCGACCTCGCCGGGGCCGAGGCGGGGGTCGCGCAGGTCGTGGATGCTGAGCGGCGTGAAGTCCAGCAACGTGCGCTCGAGTGAGGGGTACTGCGATGTATCCAGGACCGTGTCCAAAAGGCTTGGATCCCGCCCCTCGCGGGTGAGGCTGACGAGCGAGCGGATCACCCCGCCATTGGCGCGGTAGACGTCGACGCAGTCGGCGTTCACGGCGGTCAGCAGCCGCTCGGCGAACCTCACGACGAAACGGCCGAGGTCATGGCTCTGGGCGACTTCGCGCGAGAGGTCCATGAGCTCGCGCACGGTCTTGGCGCGGAGTTCGAGCTCATGGTAGGTCTTCTCGATGCCGACGGCCTCGGCGCAGATGCGCGCCAGGCCCTCGATCGACTCCGAGTGAGCCGAGAGCTCGCGGACGTTGGCGTCGCTGACCTCGAGGGCGCCGACCAGTTCGCCGTGCACGGTCAGCGGCGCCCAGGCCAGCGCCCGGCAGCCGCGGCGCTGTAGGGCGAGCCGGCCGCGCCGTCCGAGCGCCCGGTCGCCGGCCTGCAGGCAGACAAGCGCTACGGCTGACGGATCATCCTCGACCGGGACCCAGTCGGCGATCGCCCACGTCGCGCCCGCCCGGCTCTGGTCGAGCTCGCCGCCGTCGACGGCGACGGTCAGGCGCAAGCGGTCTCCGCCGACCAGGTAGATGTCGCAGCGCGGCGCCCCGGTGAGCTCGCAGAGGGTCCGGGCGACCTGCTCGGGGACGTCGCGAGGCCTCTCGGCCAGTAGCGACGTGAGGCCGAGTCCGGCTTGCAGCAGCGCTCGCAGGTCCTGGGTCTGCCGGCGGAGCGCGGCAAAGTCGCCGGGGTGAGCGGCGGCTCCGTCGACCTCTTCGTCGGGGAGCAGGGCGAGAACGTCGGCGAGGAGATACCGGCGGTGCCCCCCCGGGCTGCGGTACGCGGCAAAGCGCCCGGCGTCGGTCCAGCGCCGCACGGTGTTGGCGCTGACGCCGAGCAGGCCGGCTACTTCGGCGACGCGCAGCCAGGTGGTCTCG
>JBBQFA010000174.1:0-5962 GCA_038321515.1 Thermoleophilia bacterium
CGGCGTCAAGGTGCCGTCAGCGGCGGTGCGTGAGCTCCTCCTCACGGCCGGCTGCACGGCCGGGGCGGCGGACCGTGTGAAGCTGCCGCGGGCCGCCGTGCGCGAGGCGTTGGCTGCATGCCCGCGTGCGTTCGCCGAGGCGGCCCGCGAGCCGCGCAACGACCTCGCCATCGACCCGGATCCGGGCGTCGTCTACGTGCACAACACGGGGGAGACCGCCATCGTCCTGGATCCGCGCACCGGGCAGCCACGTCCGTCGACCTTCGCCGACCAGATGGCCGCCGGGCGGCTCATGCATCACCTGCGCAACCAGCACTCACTCAACCCGTTACTCTCGCCGCAGGACGTGCCGGGCATGCTCGCTCCCCTCTATTCGTACCTCGCGCTCGTCAGCGAGTCGGACAAATGCGTGGGAGGGCCCGGCGTGTCGCTCGTCGGCCAGGTCGAGTATCTGCTCGAGATGGCAGACACCGTGTTGGGCGACACCGCCGCCCGGGGGGCCAGCCGGCTCAGCGTGTACTTCTCCCCCGTCTCGCCGCTCCAGCTGGGCGCCGAGGTCAGCGAAGGGCAGATCGTCGCCGCCAAAGCGGGGGCCGTGTGCCAGATCCTGCCGGCCCCCACGGCGGGGACGACGGCCCCTGCCTCGCTGGCCGCGGCGCTCGCGCAGCAGCACGCCGAGGTACTGGCCGGAGTCGTCGCCGTTCAGGCGGCCAGCCCGGGTACGCCCTGCACATACGGACCGCGACTGCAGGCCAGCGACCCGCGCACCGGCGCGGCCGTGTGGGGCACGCCGGTGCTCGGACTTTGCGCCGCGGGCGCCACGCTGCTGGCGCGGCGTTGCGGACTCGCCTGTGACTGCTACGGCCTCGCGACAGACGCCAAGGTCGTGGACGCGCAGTTCGGCTACGAGCGCGCCCTCAACGGGCTGCTCGGCGCGCTCGCCCGCCCACGCTACCTCTCGGGGATCGGCAGCCTCCACTCGGTCGTCGCCGCCAGCCTCGAACAGATCGAGATCGACGACGAGATCCTCGGCTACATCCTGTACGCGATCGAGGAGCGCCCCTGGGACGCCGAAGCGCTGGACAGGGATGCCCTCGCCCAGGGAGTGCTCGCCGGCAGCTTTCTCGGCGTGCGCCAGACGCGCAGGTATCTGCGCAGTGAGGCCTGCCCCACGACGATCTCGTACCATGGCGGGCTGCAGGAGTGGCTGTCGTCGGGCCGCACGAACGTGCTCGAGGCGGCGGAGGAGCGCATGCGCCGGCACCTCGCCGCCGCGCCGGTCGGGCTCCCGGCCGACATGGAGGCGCGCCTGTGCGACCTCATCGACGAGGCCGGCCGCGCGTTTGGCGTGAGCGAATGGCCCGACCCGCGACGACTGCTGGACGAGGCGCGCCGCGGACTCTCCGCAGCCGTCGTCTGAACGACGGAGCCCTCAGGCGTCGAGGACGGCTGGTCCGCGAAGCCCGAGGCCGTGACGTCAGTCGGGCGGGTGCTGCAGGTAGTCGATGAGCGGCTCGCGACGGCCGCCCATGATCTTCTCGACGAGAGCGTCGAGAATGCCGCGCGCGACTTCTTCGTCGGTGACCTTGGGGCGATACACGTAGGCGGAGGCCGACTTGTCCTGCTTCAGCAGACCCTTGGTCGCCAGATTGCGGAGCACGCTCATCACGGTCGTGTAGGCGATGCGCCGGTTCTCGCGCAGCTCCTCGTAGACGTCACGCACGGTGACCTCGCTCCTGTCCCAGACGACCCGCAGAACGTCGGCCTCGAGCCATCCGAGGCCGCTGAGATCGCGACTGCGGTCACCGCGGCGCCAGGCTTGCGGCTTCGCGTCAGACATCATGGACCTCCGTCCGCCTTGGAGAGAATCGATCGGATGCACGTGAAGCGTCCCCGTCGAGAAGAGCGGGCACAGGATCGGTGCCGCACCCTGTTGCTGGACATCGTCGCCGAGGACGCCCTCTGAGCCTCGACTTTACTGAGGCGAGGGGGGCAATGCAAGACGGCCCGGACGCCGGATGGAGCCGGGTATACTGCGACTGATCCCACGAGCGAGAGAGGCTCCGTGAGCGCACACCGAGCGACCGAGACACGGCTGACAGCAGATGAGCTGGGAGGCTGGCGCGGGCTGCTGCGCGTGCAGAGCACGCTGCTTCGCGAGCTCGACGCCGAGCTCATCACGGCACATGCGCTGCCGCTGCGCTCCTACGAGGTGCTGCTCATGCTCGAGGATGCGCCGGGGCGGCGGCTGCGCATGACCGGCCTCTCCCGCTCGGTACTGCTCAGCCCGAGCGGGGTCACCCGCCTCGTCGACCGCCTCGAGCGGGAGGGCTTCGTCGACCGTGAGCGCTGCCCGGACGATGGGCGTGGCTTCTTCGCGGTGCTTACCGATGCCGGGGCGCGCCGGGTCCAGGAGGCACGGGTCACCCACCTCGCCGGTGTACGCCGGCTGTTTCTGGACCGGCTCTCCCCCGCCGACCTGCGCAACCTGTCGGTGGCCTGGGAGCGGGTGGTCCCGGGGGCGTCGGGCAGCGACGACGAGTGGCGCCGGTCCGCGGCGCGGGCGGGAACGCCGGATGACTGCCAAGGAGGCTTCGGCGATGCCTGACGTCATCGTCGTCGGCGCCGGCCTCTCCGGCCTCTGCTGCGCCGGAGAGCTGCACGCCGGCGGCGCGGACGTGCTGGTGCTCGAGCGCGCCGACGCACCGGGCGGCAGGGTGCGCACCGACGTGGTCGACGGCTTTCTGCTCGACCGCGGCTTCCAGGTGCTGCTGACCGCGTACCCGGAGGCGCGCCGCGTGCTCGAGTACGAGCGACTCGGCCTGCGCCCATTCACGAGCGGCGCGCTCATCCGCCGGCAGGGCGAGTTCCTGAGGGTCGCGGACCCCAAGCGCCACCCCCTTCTGGCGCTGCGCAACCTCCGCGGCGGCCCGGGCAGTTTGGTTGACAAGCTGCGCGTGGCGCGACTCCAGCGACGTCTGTCGCGGTTCTCGCTGAACGAACTGCTCACGGCGCCGCAGGTGACGACGGCGGAGGCGCTGCGCCGTGAGGGCTTCTCGCGGGAGCTCATCGACGCATTCTTCCTGCCCTTCTTCGGCGGCGTCTTCCTCGACTCGGCGCTCGAGACGTCGAGCCGGCTGTTCGCCTTCGTCTTCAAGCTGTTCGCCGAAGGCGAAGCGACGCTGCCGGCGGCCGGCATGCAGGCGATCCCGCGCCAGCTGGCCGAGCGCCTGCCGGACGCGGCCATCCGCTACGGCGCCACCGTCGAGAGCGCCGGCCCGGGCGAGGTCACGCTCGCCGGCGGCGAGCACCTGACCGCCGCGGCCATCGTCGTCGCCGCGGACGGCCCGGAGGCGGCCCGGCTCACCGGCGCCGTGGAGGCGCCGGCCCCCCGAGCCACCACCTGTGTGTACTACGCCGCCGAGCGCTCGCCGCTGGGCGAGCCGGTGCTCGTGCTCGACGGCGACGGCGGCGGACCGGTGAACGACCTGTGCGTGCCCAGCGACGTCGCCCCAAGCTACGCGCCGCCGGGAGCGTCCCTCGTGTCCGCGACCGTCCTCGGCGTCCCCGCCCTCGACGACGAAGACCTCGACGCGGCGGTTCGCGATCAGCTGCGGGGCTGGTTCGGCGCTCAGGTACGAGGCTGGCGCCGGTTGGCCGTGTACCGGATCCCCTATGCCCTGCCGGCGCAGCCGCCGGCGGCGCTCGAGCAGCCCGAGCGCCCGGTGCGCCTGCGCGAGGGTCTCTTCGTCTGTGGCGACCACCGCGATACGGCCTCGATCCAGGGCGCCATGGTCTCGGGGCGACGCGCGGCGGCGGCCGTTCGCGGCCTGGACATCGGCCCGTCCTGCGCCTTCTAGAGGACGCCGCCCCTGCCCCCGGAGCCTTGGGCGGTCAGGCCCTCCCCAGCAGCACGCTGAAGCACATGACCGCGAACACGACGCTGGTGATCAACACGTAGCGACGGTCACGCTCGCGCACGAACGCGACGATCGAGCCGGCGACGCGCACGAACGGCGTCGCGATCAGGGCGATCAACCCGAGCGAGAGGTAGGCCGCGGGGTCGAGCGCCGCCAGCCCGCTTGGTAGCTCGGCGAACGGCACGACCCCGTGGGGGATCCCCGAACCGTCGCGTACGCTCAGCCCGAGGCCCAAAGCCATGAGGACGACGCTCACGGCGATGCCCACAGTGAGGACCCGGCTCACCGTGCGCTCGACGGCGTCCATGGCGTGCACGGGGGGGCGAGGCGCGTCGCTCACGGCATGACCCCCAACGCCTGGAGCAGCATCAGCACGCCGAAGACGCAGAGCACGGCCTCGAAGACGAGTACCAGTACCTTCGCCTTGAGGCGGACCGCAAGAATCGGGCCGAGGCGCGCTCCGACGAGGATGCCGAGCACCGCGGGCACCGCCCAGTGAGGATCCATGTAGCCGCGACCGTAGAAGATCGCGGCGCCGGTGGCGGCGGTCACGCCGATCATCAGGTTGCTCGTGGCGATGGTCGCCTTGAGCGGCACGCCCATGAGCAGGCTCATGATCGGCACCTTGAAGGCGCCGCCGCCGACGCCGAGGAGCCCGGAGACGTTGCCGGCCGCGAGCGAGAGGACGAAGCCGGGCACGAGGCCGTGGACCCCGTAGCTGATCTCGCGGCCCTCTGCGGGGTCGTAGTACCGCGACGGCATGACCCCGGTCTCGACCGGCGGGATGCCGGCGCCGCGGCGACCCATCTGCCAGGCGACGTAGAAGAGAACGGCGGCAAAGCAACCCTGCAGGATGCGACCGTCGATGAGCACCGCGGTCACGCCGCCGGCGATCGCGCCGATCGTCGTCGCGACCTCGAGGAACATGCCGAGACGCATGTTGGTCATACCGCGGGCGGCGAAGGTCGTCTGGGCCATCGACGACGTGGCGATCACGCAGACGATGCTGGTGGCGATCGCGGTCTTGATGGGGACGCCGAAGGCGAGGCTGAGCACCGGGACCATGATGATGCCTCCGCCGACGCCGAGCATGCTGCCGAAGACGCCGGCGATGAAGGCGACGAGGAGGATGCCGACGATGACTGCCATCGCCGCCTACTCTACACGGAGGCCGGCGGCGGGACGCTCAGTCGTCGCCGGCCGGCGGACGCCGCAGGCGCTTGGCGGCGGCGCGGTGCGACTTCTCGGCGAGACGCCGCTCCTTCGCGGCGCGTGACGGCCGCGTCGGCCGGCGCGGCGGGGGTGGCGGCTCGTTGAAGCGGATGAGCTTCAGCCGCAGACGCCGCAGCGCGTCCATCTTGTTCAGGTACTGGCTGCGCTGCGCGCGACAGGTGACGGTGAGGCCGGTGGCCAGGTGCCGCAGACGCACGGCGCTGTCGGTGACGTTCTGGTGCTGGCCGCCGGGCCCGCCGGCGCGAAAGGTCTGCACCTCGCACTGGGCGAGGAGCGCGGCGTCGCTCTCGGGGATGTCGATACGGTCGGTCACGGTGGTTCCCTTGACAAGCGCCGGGCCGGCTGCGCCGCCGGCGCCCGCCCAAGCGTACCACCACACCGCGATAGCCTCTCGGCATGCTCGGCATCGCCGTTGCCCTCGGCGCCTTCAGCGCCCGGCGCGCCAGCCTCTGGGCGGTCATCATCGGCAGCCAGGCCGTGGGGCTCGCGGGAGCGGCGCTGGTGACCCTGGTGACCGGCCACGGCTGGCCCGGCCTGCACGCCGTCTGGCCGGTCCTGCTGGGCGGCCTCGCCAGCGTCGTGGCCATCTCGTTCTTCTACAAAGCCTTGGCGATCGGCTCCATGAGCATCGTCGCGCCGATCAGCGCCACCAACGCGATGATCCCCTTCGCCGCCGGCATCATCGCCGGCGGGCGACCGACTTCTGTCCAACTCGCCGGCGTTGCGCTGGCCGCGGTCGGCGTTCTGGCTCGTGCTCACTCGTGACTGGGTGGACGACGACCCGGGGTGACGAGCGGACGCGACGGAGC
>JBBQFA010000175.1:0-5937 GCA_038321515.1 Thermoleophilia bacterium
ACATGGACCTGGTGCGCCACGCCGGCTCCCAGGTCAAGGTCATGCATTGCCTGCCGGCGCACTGGGGCGAAGAGATCACCGAAGAGGTGCTCTACTCACCCAACTCGGTCGTCTTCGACCAGGCCGAGAACCGCCTGCACGCACAGAAGGCGATCATGGCGGCGGTGATCTCGTGAGCCCTTCAAAGCAGCCTGTCGGCGAGTCTCCGCGCCAGGGGACAGACGCCAAGACGGTAGTCGTCGCCCTCGGCGGCAACGCTATCTTGCAGCCTGGGCAGGTCGGCACGTTCGAGGAGCAGCTTGTGAACGTCGACGCTGCCATGCGCTGCATCGCTGAACTCGTCGAGGGCGGCTGGCGCGTCGTGCTCACTCACGGCAATGGCCCGCAGGTCGGTGACCTCCTTGTCCAGAACGCGCTCGCCGCCAAGACCGTGCCGGCGATGCCCATGGACGTCTGCGGCGCCGAGAGTCAGGGCGAGATCGGCTACATGCTCGAGCAGACTCTGCTCAACCATTTCCTGAAGCGGCGTCTCTCCGTGTCCGTCGTCACGGTGCTCACGCAGGTTGCCGTGAGCGCCACAGACAAGGCTTTCGACAACCCGACCAAGCCGGTCGGTGCGTTCCACTCGGAGGCCGAGGCGAAGACGATGATGCTCGAACAGGGCCACGTCATGCGCGAGGACGCGGGCAGAGGCTGGCGCCGCGTAGTGCCCAGCCCAGAGCCCGCTGAGATCGTGCCCCGCGAGGCGATCGTCGACATGGTCCGCGACGGCATTTTCGTCATCTGCTCCGGCGGTGGCGGCATACCCGTGGTGCGTGGCAAGGACGGCGCCCTCTCGGGCATCGCCGCCGTGATCGACAAGGACCTGTCCGCCGCCTTGCTCGCCAAAGAGGTGGCCGCCGACGCGCTCCTCATTCTCACCGACGTGTCTCAGGCGTACATCCACTACAACACCCCAGAGCAGCAGGCGCTCGGCACCGTGACCCTGGCCGAGATGCGGGCGTACGCTGCTGAGGGGCACTTCAAGGCCGGTTCGATGGGTCCCAAGGTGGCGGCCTGCATGCGGTTCGTGGAGGCCGGAGGCACTGCCGTCATCGGCAGCCTTACCGAAGTGGTGCAGGCGATGGCCGGTGAGGCCGGGACGCGTATCGTGCCGGACGACAACGCACGGACGGACTAGAGTCGGAGCCCGGAATAGGAGACGGCGGCCGAATGAGGATGGGCCGCCGGGACCTCACGCTCGCCTCGCGGCGAGGCGAGCGTGAGGCGCGCCGATGCGCATGAGGCGACGGCAGATGCATGTCTACTGGTTGGATGCCAGAACACGGCGCCACTGCCATTTGCGCAACTCGCCTTCATCAGGTGGGCTGGCGTCGAGTCAGACAACGCGCGCTCTATGATCTCCCTTCTTGGGGCTCGCACCGGGCGTGGGTGTCGAACTCAGCTGGGCGCGACTCGTCCGTGTGACGGGCCAACGCCGCGCCGGAGACCACGCAGTTCACCACGGAGATGTGAGGACAGCCGACCATCATGAGAAACGAGCCGATCACGGCGGGCATCGTCGGTGCCAGCGGTTTCGCGGGGGCGCTGATTGTCGAGATGCTTCTTCCTCGCGACGACGTGCGACTGCGCTTCGTCAGCTCGGCGTCATTCGCGGGCAAGCCTGTGAGGCAGACGTTGCCTCGAATCCGCACGGAGCTGGACTTCTGCAGCAACGATCAGGTTGCCGGCGTCGACGTGGCCTTCGTGTGCCTGCCGCACGGTCAGGCCGCCACCGTGGTCAAGCGGCTCTTGGACGACGGCGCGCGTGTCATCGACTTGTCGGCCGACTTTCGACTTCCGCCAGACCTGTACGCAGAATGGTACGGAGAGCATCCCTATCCGGAGCTCCTTCCCGCCGCGTATGGTCTTCCCGAGCTCCATCGCGAAGCGATCGCGACGGCCACCCTCGTCGCGAACCCAGGGTGCTATCCTACTGCGGCCCTGCTGGCCCTCGAGCCGCTACGCGGCCTTGGCCTGCTCGATGTGGTCGTGGATGCCAAGTCCGGGGTGAGCGGCGCCGGCAAGGCTCTCAGCGACGCCACACATTACTGTACGGCGGACTCCGACTTGGTCGCATACGGACTCGGGGGACATCGCCACTACCCTGAGATCGCGGCCGGCATCGGCGCCGGCGAGGATGGGCCGACGCTGACCTTTGTACCGCACCTTGGGCCTTGGCAGCGCGGAATCGTCGAGACGATCTATGTGCGTACAGAGGACACGCCTTCGGAGAAGGAACTGGGCGCCCTGTACGAACGCGCTTTTGCGCAGGATCTCTTCGTAGAGATAGCCGATCGGGTGCCGCACCTGAGAGACGTGGTCGGTACGAACTACTGCCGCATCTTCCCGACGGTAGACCGGCGATCCGGGCGTACTGTGGTCATATCGGTGATCGACAACCTCGTCAAGGGCGCTTCGGGGCAGGCGATCCAGAACATGAACCTCATGTTCGGTCGCGACGAGGGCCGGGGGCTGATGTAGATGCTGCCATCAACGTCATTCTCGGTCCTGCCGCCACAGGTGGCTCCGGCGGCTCACAGCGTCACGGCCCCGCAAGGCTTCCGGGCCGCAGGGGTCGCCGCGGGCATCAAGGGCAGCAACCGCCTTGATCTGGGCATCCTCGTGTCGGACCACCCGTGTGTGTCGGCGACGCTCCTGACGCGCAATTGCGCGGCTGCGTCGCCGGTCCAGATCACGCGTTCGGAGTGTGACTGTTCGCGACTGCGCGGGGTCGTCGTGAACTCCGGCAACGCTAACGCCTGCTCGGGCGCGACGGGGCTGCGTGACGCCGACCAAATGCGACGACTGACGGCGCATGCCGTCGGCCTGCCCGATCGAGAAGTGGCCGTCTGTTCGACGGGAGTCATCGGCACGCCCCTGCCGATGCCCAAGGTCGAACGTGGGATCGAGCTCGCCGCCGCCAAGATCGCCGCTGACGGCGGTGAGCATTTTGCGGCGGCGATACGGACTACCGACAGGACGGCCAAGCACGGCGCGCTGCGTCTGGCGCTGGCCGGAGGCGAGGTGCGCCTGGGTTTTGCCGCCAAGGGCGCGGG
The DNA here is from genome assembly GCA_038321515.1 of Thermoleophilia bacterium. Taxonomy (GTDB): domain Bacteria; phylum Actinomycetota; class Thermoleophilia; order UBA2241; family UBA2241; genus CAIXSE01. The sequence goes on from JBBQFA010000175.1 coordinate 3,099, forward strand.
GATGATCTCACCCAACATGGCTACCATGCTGTGTTTCGTGACCTGCGATGCCGTCGTGACGGGATCCGACTGGAGGGCGATGGTCGGCGATGCCGTCGCCGGCTCTTTCAACCGGATCAGCGTGGACGGACAAGAGTCGACGAACGACACGGTGATCGCCTTCGCCAACGGATCCTCGGGTGTGACCCCGGACGAAGCCGGCCTTGACGCCCTGGGCGAGACGCTGCGGGCTGCGCTGCTCTCGGCGGCCGTGGCTATCGTCGCGGATGGCGAAGGCGCAACGAAGGTAGTGCGCCTCTCCGTGACCGGGGCGCGCAGATCGGCCGAAGCTGAGGAGGTCGCTCGAGCGATCGGCAATTCCCCTCTCGTGAAGGCGGCTTTCTTTGGCGAGGATGCCAACTGGGGCAGGGTCGTGCAGGCGATCGGCCAGGCAATGGCGCGCGCGGGTGACCATTCTCCCCTGACTGCAGATGTCGACTATGGACCCGTTCGCGTGTTCACCGATGGGGCTCCGGTCCCCGCCAGTGAGGAGTCGCTGCAGCTCCTCCGCGGCGTCATGGCAAAACCCGAGATAGAGCTCAGCGTCGACCTCCATCGCGGGTCCGCGGAAGCGCTCCTCTTCTTCAGCGATCTTACGCATCAGTACGTCACCTTCAACGCGGAGTACACGACATGACGGTGCGTCAGGCCAAGGCGGTGCGCCTTGTCATTGAGGCGATGCCGTCCATGCGCCACTTCTCGGGGACCACGATCGTCCTCAAGTACGGGGGCGCGGCGATGGTCTCCGACCACCTCCGTGACGGGTTTGCGTACGATGTGGTCCTGCTCACCATGCTCGGCATCAGGCCCGTGATCGTGCACGGCGGCGGTCCCGAGATCACTCGCTTTGCCGCGAAGCTAGGGATCCAGACGACCTTCATCGACGGTCTTCGCGTAACGGATGCGGCCACGATGGAGATCGCTGCCATGGTGCTGGTCGGCAAGGTGAACCGAGAGATCGTCGGGCTCATCAACAAGCACGGGGGCACAGCTGTGGGCCTGTCGGGACAGGACGGACACCTGATCGAGGCGGAGCCGGCGATGCATGTTGATGCCGCCGGATCCCCTGTAGACCTCGGGTTCGTGGGGCGGGTGAGGCAGACGGATACCCGTGTTCTGGAGCTCCTTGCGCCGCACGCCGTCCCGGTGGTTGCGAGCATCGGGGCGAGCGCAACGGGTCAGACGTACAACATCAACGCGGATACCGTGACCGGCGAGCTCGCCGCGGCTCTGGCCGCGGACAGGGTGGTGTTTCTCACCGACGTGGCCGGCATCTTCGACGACTCGAGGCCGGAGGAGCCTTGGCTGCAGGAGTGCGACCTCGGCGCCATAGCCGAGCTTCAGGCCCGCGGCGTCATCACCGGGGGGATGCTGCCCAAGGTCGCGGCTGTGCGGAGAGCTCTCGAGGGCGGTGTCAGTCGCGCGCACATCATCGACGGGCGTGTCGAACACGCTCTGCTGCGTGAGATCCTCACCGACGACCCCATCGGAACGACGATCACGGCGTGAGCGTCGCGGGGACGCGGTCGCGGCTGGGTCCGTCTGACCTCCGGGCGAATCAGCGAGCGGTCAGTCGAGCGAGTGCCCACGGCCCTTGGTGCTGTGGTGGCGGTTGAGCGTTCTCAGAACTTGTGACCAGGAGGCAAACATGGCGGCACCCACTGGAAGACCCGACCCCAGCATGTGGTCTGGCCTGCTGCACGCCGGCCTCGCCGGCTCGTTTCTGAAGCTTCCCTAGGTCCCTCCCGAGACTGACGCGCTGAGGGAGTTCGGGGCGAGAATGGCGTTCTACGGGTTTCCCTGGGATGCCACCTGCATCAGTCGCTCGGGCACCAACTATGGTCCTCGGGGTATCCGTGAGGTCTCGTGCCAGATGTTGACGTACAACGCCCGGCTCGACGCTTCGGGCGCGACCGTCCGGTTCGTGCAGAGCATGGGGGAGGCTGCGGCAAGTCGCGTATGGTATTTCGTGACCTCGTGGAGGCAGCCTTGAAGGACCCCCGGCCGATCTCAGCCCTGAAGCGCTCGCGCTCCGTCCTGGTGATCTTGGGCCAAGGAGCCTGACCGGCCTCGGCGCGGCGCACCCGGGTGCGTAGCTTCTCGGCCGTCATGCGGAGCTTGGCGGCGATCGAGCCGGTCGCCGCCTGTCTCGGATCGCACTTGCGCTCGTGCTCCAAGATCACATGCGCGGCGCGCGGCCGGACTGTTATTGGATGCCTCGTTGCACCGCTCTTCACCGCGCCCTCTCAAGGACAGGAGCCTCCGCCAAAGCCGCATCGGTTCAAGAAGCAGCATCGGGCTTGAAGCGCTATCCTGTCCGGAGCCTGGTGACGACCTCGACCCCGGAGCCTGCCGCCGTGTTCATCCTCGAAGAGCCCTACGTCTCGGACCTGCTCGCGACCACCGTCGCCGAACTGGGATTGCCCGTCCTTCGCACGCCGATCGCCGAGCGGCGGCTGCCTGGGCCGCCCTCAGAGCTCCTTTGCGACGACGAGGTTTTTGCCGCTGCGGCCTCACGACCGGGCGCGCGTCTCTACTCCAACTCGGAGAACGCGATCGGCTGGATCGCCGAGCACTTGGCGGGCTCGGGCCTGCCGGGGATGATCGAGCTGTTCAAGGACAAGCTGGCCTTTCGCGACCTGGTGGCCGACCTGTATCCCGACTACCGCTACTTCGGGCTGCCCTTGTCCGGGCTGCGCGCGTTCGATCCGTCGCGGCTGCGCGCGCCCTTCGTCGTCAAGCCGGCGGTGGGCTTCTTCAGCCTGGGCGTGCACGTCGTCGCGTCTGCCGAGGCGTGGCC
>JBBQFA010000176.1:0-5897 GCA_038321515.1 Thermoleophilia bacterium
GCCGCCCCGCCCCGACCGTCGTCGTTACTTGATTCTGATACAGGCGGCGTAGTGGTCGCCGCCGATGTGCACGTCGGGAGGGTCGATCTCCTTGCAGGCGTCGATCGCCTCCGGGCAGCGCGGGTGGAAGCGGCAGCCGGGGGGGATGTCGACCGGGTTCGGCGTCTCGCCCTTGAGGATCACGTGCTCGCGCTTGGCCAGCGGGTTGGGCACCGGGATGACGCTGATCAGCGCCTTCGTGTAGGGGTGCTGAGGGATGGCGACGACCTCCTCGGTCTCGCCGATCTCGACGATGCGCCCCAGGTACATCACCGCGATACGGTCGCTGATCACCCAAGCCAGCGAGAGGTCGTGGGTGATGAAGATGTAGGTGACGCCGAGCTTCTGCTTCTCCTCGACCATCAGCTTGAGGATGTCGTTGCGGATGGAGACGTCGAGGCTGGCGACCGGCTCGTCGGCGACGATCATGTCCGGCTCGAGCACCGTGGCGCCGGCGATACAGACGCGCTGGCGCTGGCCGCCGGAGAGCTCGTGCGGGTAGCGGTAGAGATACTCGGTCGCCGGCCGCAGGCCGGCCTCGCTGATCGCCTTGATGACGCGCTCTTCTTTTTCGCGCTCGCTCGAGCAGACGTTGTTGACCTCGAGCGGCTCGGCGACGATGTCGAAGATCGTCTGCTTGGGATTGATCGAGTTGTAGGGGTCCTGAAAGATGATCTGCGCCTTCTTGCGGTACTCGCGCAGCGTCTTCGAGGCGAACTTCTCGACCGGCAGCCCTTTGTAGAGGATGTGACCGCCGGTCGCCTCCTCGAGGCGCAGGAGCGTGCGGCCGGTGGTCGTCTTGCCGCAGCCCGACTCGCCGACCAGGGCGAGGATCTCGCCCTGCATCACCTTGAAGCTGATGTGGTCGACGGCCTTCACGTACTGCTTCTCAGTCGCGACCATGCTCTTGAAGAAGCCCTGCTGGATCGGGAAGTAGACCTCGAGGTCCTGGACGTCGTAGAGCACGCCGTCCGTCGCCCGCGCCGAGGCGAGGTCGCCGCTGTCGACGCTGCCCTTCGCGTAGGTACCGCCGGGGTCGGCGCCGGCCTGCGGGTCGGTAGCCATGGTCACGCCCCCTTCCTGGCGAGGAGGCAGCGCACCAAGTGACCGCGCTCGACCTCGACGAGGTCGGGATGGTCGGTCTCGCAGCTGGCGACCTTCTCGTCGCAGCGCGGGCAGAAGCCGCAGCCGACGGGCGGGTTCACCAGATTCGGGGGGTCGCCCTTGATCGAGCTGACCATCTCGCGCTTCTCGTGGATGTTGGGGAACGCCTTGATCAACTGCCGCGTGTACGGGTGCGTGGCGTGGTTGAAGATGTCGTTCGTCGTGCCGCTCTCGACGACCTCACCGGCGTACATGACGACGCCCTTGTCGCACGTCTCGGCCATGACGCTGAGGTCGTGGCTGATGAGGATGAACGAGAGGTCGAGCTCCTTGCGCAGGCGATGGATGAGCTCGAGGATCTGCGCCTGCACCATGACGTCGAGCGCCGTGGTCGGCTCGTCACCGATGACGAGCTTCGGGTTGCAGGCCAGCGCCATCGCGATCATGGCGCGCTGGCGCATGCCGCCGCTCAGCTGGTGGGGGAAGTCGTTGACGCGCTTGGGGTTGATGCCGACGAGATCGAAGAGCTCCCGGGCGCGGACCATCGCCCTCTTCTCGCTGAGCCCCTCGTGCAGCTGGATCGGTTCAGCGATCTGCTTGCCCGTCTCCTGGACCGGGTTGAGCGCGTTCATCGCCCCCTGGAAGATGATGCTGATCTCCTTCCAGCGGATCTTGCTCATGCCGTACTCGGTGCGTTTGGCGAGGTTCTTGCCGTCAAAGAGGACGTCGCCCTTGACGATGCGGCCGTTCTCGGGAAGCAGCTTGAGCAGGCTGAGCGCGGCGGTCGTCTTGCCACAGCCAGACTCGCCGGCGAGGCCGAGGCTCTCGCCGGCCGCGAGCGTGAAGCTCACGTCCTGCACAGCCTTGACGTCGCCGACGCCGAGCTTGAAGTAGGTCGTAAGGTTGCGGACGTCGAGCAGGCCCGGGTGCTCGATGCGCTCGACCGGCGTCTTCTGGGGGGCGGCCTTCTTGGCCTTGGTGGCGGTCCTGCTCATCACTCGCCCCCTTCTTCATCATCCTGGATCTTGCCGCCGACCCAGCCGCCGCCCTCGGGGCGGTTGATGGTGCCGCCGGCCGGCTTGTTGAAGTCGGGCATGGCGTCGTCGGTCTGCTGGCCCGGCGTGAAGATGCCGCCGCCACCGCCGAGGCCGGCGCCGCCGGCGACGGCTACCGCGGGCTCACCGCGAGCCGTGAAGCGGCTCTCGCTGCCGCTGTCTTCGCGCTTGCGCAGCTTGGGATCGAGTACTTCGTCGTAGGCCGTACCGATGAAGGTGAAGGCGAGTACGACGAGGATGATGGCGATGCCCGGCGGGAGCAGGTACCACCACGCGGGCAGGCCCGCGGCGCCGTTGACCCAGGCGTAGTGGAGCATGGTGCCCCAGCTGAAGTTGAGCGGGTCGCCGAGACCGAGGAACGACAGTGTCGTCTCGGAGAGGATGGCGATCGCCACCACCAGCACCAGGTTGGCGAAGATCAGCGGCATCACGTTGGGCAGGACGTGCTTGGTCATGATGTGCCGGTTGCTCGAGCCGATCGCCCGAGCGCGCTCGATGAACTGGAGCTCGCGCACGCGCAGCACGTCGGAGCGCACCACGCGCGCCGTCCCCGGCCAGCTCGTGAGGCCGATGATGATGATGATCATCCCGTAGCTACTACCCCACGCAGCAGACAGCACCATCGCCAGCGGCAGCCACGGGATCACGAGGAACGCGTCGGTGAGTCGCATCCATCCTTCACCTTGCCAGCCTCCGTAGAAGCCGGCCGAGATGCCGATGCCGGCGCCGAGCACGGTGGAGACGAAGGCGGCCATCAGGCCGACCACAAGCGATATTCGCGCGCTCCAGATGAACTGCGCCAGCACACTCTGGCCCACCTGGTCGGTGCCGAACCAGTTGTGGTAGTAAGCCGTCGGTGGGTGGTAGGCGAGGTACAGCTCGCCGGTGGCGGGGTCCTTGATCTGCGCGTTGGGGTCGAGCAGCGCGTGGTCGGCGAGGAAGGGCGCCAGAAGCGCCATCGCCAGGAACACCACGAGGATGCCCAGGCCGACCATGCCCTGCCAGTTGCGGCGATAGAGCGTCCACACCTGATGCGTGTTCCAGGTGGTCAGCTCCGCACGCTCCGGGTTGCCCGCCGCCCAGAACCAAACGCAGGCGCCGGCGAGAATGACCACCACCGTCTGGATCGCCCAGCTGTAGGAGATCTCGTTGACGCCGGCCGACCAGCCGTCAGCGCCGCGGCCGGCCAGGAAAGCCCAGGCGAAGAGCACGACCGCCTCGACCACGAGAAGGATGTTGAGCACCCTGGCCTTTGTCTTGCGCACGAGCCCGAGGACGCCTCCGGCAAGACAGAGGACGCCGATGAGGATCATCAGCCACGGTGGATATGCCGCGACGGTAGCCGAGAAGAAGCCGCCGATCACCTTCGCGAAGCCGGAAGTGATCGGGACGTCTTTGGGGTACGTGACGAGTTCGAGGACGATCCACGTCATGACGGTCCAGAACAGGACCCAGCTTCTGAAGCGGCGAGGGACCCTCATGCGTGCACCCTGGGGTCGAGGTAGTAATACATGATGTCGGCGATGAGGTTGGCGATGATCACGGCGATGGCGGCGATCAGGAAGACCGCCTGCATCACAGGATAGTCGCGCTTCTGCATCGAGTCGTACGAGAGCAGCCCCAGGCCGGGCCAGTTGAACACGCTCTCTGCGAGGATCGCGCCGGACATCACGAACCCGAGGTTCATCATCACGATGGTGACCGTCGGCAACATCGCATTAGGCACGACGTGCCGCCACAGGACGGCGTTCTCGCCCAGGCCCTTGGCGCGAGCGGTGAGCGTGAAGTCCTCCCTCATGACGCCGGTGATCGAGCTGCGCATGATGAGGTGGTACTCGCCGACATAGGCGATGGCGAAGGTGAACGCCGGCAGAAAGAGGTGCTTGAACAACGACTGCATATACGCGAAGCCGTGCAATTCGACGCCCGGTTCTTCCATGCGCCCCGTGGGGAACCAGCGGAGCTTGGTCGCGAAAAGCATGATCATCAGAAGGCCGAACCAGAACGTGGGCATGGCGTAGAGCACCATCCCTAAGTTGGTGGTCACCACGTCGTAGGTGCCGTTTCTTCGCCACCCGGCGAAGACGCCGGTGATCATGCCGACAATGGTCGCGAATAGGGTCCCCACCCCGACCAGAAGCACCGTGGGCCAGATCCGCTCGGCGACCACCTCGGTAACGGGGCGCTTTTCGGAGAAGGACATCCCGAACTTGCCCTGCGCGGTGTCGCGCCAGTAGTAGATGAACTGCTGGTACATGGGCTTGTCGAGGTTGAACGTCTTGCGCTGCCGCTCGATGACCGAGGGGTCGGTCTTGCCCTTGGGGAGAAGGAGCCGGGCGGGGTCGCCCGGGAGGATCCGGAAGAGCGCAAAGTTGAACGATGCCACCAGGATGATCGTGAGCACCGCGTTCAGCACCTTGCGCAAAAAGTAGCGTCGTTTGTCCACTGCGCTGCGGGCCGCCGCACGACCGGCCCCGAAAGGCGGCGGTCCCTTGCCTCCTTCTCACATCCGCGTTTGCCGTACCCCGGACACTTGCCCTGCTGACACGAAGAGCCACCCCTGAGAAGGGTCAACGAGATTAGACGACGCCGGCGCGCCGATCCGTCGGTACGGCGCTGATCCGGCTAACGCCGTCATCGTAGTCGCCGACGGAGGGCGCGGCAAGGGCTCCGGGGCTACGCCTCGGCGGGCAGCCGCGCCTCGCGCCCGTAGCGCCCGAGGAGCTCGACCAGACGGTCGAGCGGCAGGGCGTGGGCCATATTGCCGTCGCGCCCGACTGTCGAGCGGGCGGCGGTGAGCGCGTTGTAGACGCTCTCGGCGGTCGCGTCGACCGCCGCTTCGAACAGCTCGTGCATCTGGTCGTTGGCCACCGTGGTGAGCGCCTGCGGCGCTTCGGCGGTGCGCGGCACGCGGTGAGCGGTCGAGAACGCCACCATGATCTCGCCGCTGCCGTCGGAGGCGTAGGAGCCGGTGACGGCGAGGCCGAGCGCGCAACGCTTGGCCAGCCGCTCGCACTGCCGTGCACTCAGGGGCGCGTCGGTGGCGAGCACGACGATGCAGGAGCCCTCCCGGTTCTCGACCGGCATGAGGTCGGCGATCTCGGCGCCGACGGGCACGCCGGCGACGGTCAGGCGGTGGCGCACGCCGAAGTTGGTGAGCGCGAGCACGCCGACCGTGTGCTGCGTGCCATGGGCGGTCGCGAGGCGCGACGACGTGCCGATGCCGGCCTTGAAGTCGAAGCAGGTCATGCCGGTGCCGGCCCCGACACAGCCTTCGGTGACGGGGCCGCCGGCCGCGCCCTCGAGGGCGGCGCGGACGTGCTCTTCGTGTACGTGCATGCCGCGAAGGTCGTTCAGAAAGCCGTCGTCGCACTCACCGACCACCGGCATGACCGCGTCTTCGATGCCGACCTGCGGGTCGCGAGCCATCATCCAGCGGACGGTCGCGTCGTAGACGGCGCCGGCGCTCTGCGAATTGGTGAGCAGCATCGGCGTCTCGATGAGTCCCCACTCACGGATGGCGCTGATGCCGATGACCTCGCCGACGCCGTTGGCGGCAAAGGCGCCGGCGGCGACACGCTCGTGCCAGATGTCGCCGGCGTGCGGGAAGACGGCGGTGACGCCCGTGCGGGCGGGCCCACTGCCGTGCGGCAGCTCGGGCCCGCCCCACGAGACGGTGCAGTGGCCGACGCGCACGCC
>JBBQFA010000177.1:0-5878 GCA_038321515.1 Thermoleophilia bacterium
CGACGAGAGCGACGGCAGCCTGCTGTACCTGCGGCCGGAGGTCGCCATCGTCGCCAATGTCGAGCTGGACCACCACGCCAACTACGCTTGCCTCGACGACGTCCACGACGTGTTTCGCCGGTTCGTCGCGCTGCTCCCCGCCAGCGGGCTGCTGGTCCTCGTCGCCGGCAGCGGGGGAGAGGAGCTGGCGGCGCACACGTCCGCCCACGTCGAGGTCGTCGGCCTTGGGACGGGCGACCTGCGCGCCGAGGTGCACCGCGTCGACGACCGCGGCAGCGAGTTCACGGTCGCCGCTGCCGATGGAGCGGAGCTCGCCCGGGTGGAGCTGCGTGTGCCGGGCGAGCACAACATCCTCAATGCGCTCACCGCACTGGCCGTGTTGCGGCACGTCGGAGTCTCGCCCGAGGATGCGGCGCCGCACCTGCTGACGTTCAGCGGTGCCGCCCGCCGCTTTCAACACGTCGGCGAGCACGGCGGTGTGTTGGTGGTCGACGACTACGCACATCACCCCACCGAGATCGCGGCGACGCTCACCGCCGCGATGCAGGGCGACCACGGCCGAGTGATCGCCGTGTTCCAACCGCACCTGTACTCGCGCACGCGGTACCTGCAGCGCGAGTTCGGCCGCGCTCTCACCCTTGCCGACGAAGCCATCGTCACCGACATCTTCCCGGCCCGGGAAGAGCCGGAGCCGGGCGTCACCGGCAAGCTGGTCGTCGACGCCTACCTCCTCGAGCGCCCCGGCGGACCGGTCTCGTATCTGCCGCGCCTCAGCGATGTGGTCGCGCGGCTGGCGCCTCGCGTGCGGCCAGGCGACCTCGTGCTCACGCTTGGCGCCGGCGACGTCTTCCATGCCGGCGAGCAGCTGCTTGCCGCGCTCGTCGGGCAAGGGGAACCGCCTGCCGGCGACGAATAGTCGGGGGTAGTCGTTCTCCCTACCGAGGTCCGGCGCCATGCCCAAAGCAGACGGGTCGAACCGCCCGCGTTTCCGCGTTCTGCCGACCGTCCTGCTGACGGTGGCTATCCTTGCGCTGCCCACGGTCGTCTATGCGCTGGGTCGCAGTTCCTCGTCATTCGGCATCGAGCGCATCGCGGTCAGCGGTACCAGCCTGGTCCCGCAGAAGCGGGTGATTCGATTGCTGCGCCGGGAGTTCCAGGGCCGCAACCTCTTCACGGTGACGTCGGGTGATGTCCGCGCCACCCTCTCGTCTCTCTGCTACGTGGCAGGCGTCGCCGTCGACCGCGACTTCCCCGACACGCTTCGGGTGGCGGTGGTCGAGTACGTCCCGGTGGCCTACGCGCTGGCCGGGAACCGCTGGTACGTGCTCGCCCGCGACGGGCGCGTGATCTGCGAGGTGGAGCAGAATCAGCCCAGTCGGGATGCCGCAGCGCCGGCCTCTTCTGCCTCACCGAGCCCGTCCGCGTCGGCGGCCGCGGCCCCCGCTGGGCCTTCGGGGCAGGTCGCCAAGCTCGTCAAGGGGCCGATCGGCGCTGCACTCGAGCTGCCTCGCCTCACGGTCGCCGGCAGCGTCCGCGCGGGGGGCATCGTAAGCGACCCGACGTTGCCGGAGAAGCTGCGCGTGGTCGCGGCGCTCCCCGGTTTGCTGCGCTCGCGCCTCGACGTCGTGCAGAGTGACGCCGGGCGGATCAAGCTGCGCTTCACCGGCGGTCCGGTCGCCGTGTGGGGCGACTCCGAGCGCACGCTGGCCAAGGCCATCGCGCTCCGTGCGGTGCTGGCGAGGTACGAGGAGGCGGGCAGGACCTGCTCTTTCATCGATGTCTCGATCCCCGACCGCGTGCTCGCGAAGCCGGTGCTCGATTGATGCTCGAGACTGTACTCAACCACTACCTGAGCCGCTGTCGATGAGCGCCCGAGCAAGGCCGCTGTTTGACACCCTTCGGGGGCCTCAGTATGGTAAGTCGACGGTCGTGTCAGCATTTCTTCCGGGCCGTCTCGAAGCGTAGAGAGTCGCTGCATATCGGCCTGTTTTCTGATATGGCTGCGAGGGCAGGGAGCAACACTCAATCGGGGCTTGAGGGTTCGCCAGAGATCGCGACGGCGAGTCTCGACCACGACAGGAGGGTCAGCACGATGATGGATGCGTCAGCGAACTATCTCGCCGTCATCAAGGTCGTCGGTGTGGGCGGCGGCGGTACGAACGCCGTCAACCGCATGGTCGACGCAGGGCTCCGCGGCGTCGAGTTCATCGCCGTCAACACAGATGCTCAGGCGCTGCAGATGTGCGACGCCGACGTCAAGATCCACATCGGCAGCAAGATCACCCGCGGCCTCGGCGCCGGCGCCAACCCCAAGATCGGCTATCAGGCGGCGATGGAGAGCAAGGACGAGCTACGCGACGCGCTGAAGGGCGCCGACATGATCTTCGTGACCGCCGGCAAGGGCGGCGGCACGGGCACCGGGGCAGCGCCGGTGATCGCCGAGCTGGCCAAGGAGCTGGCCGCGCTCACGGTCGGGGTGGTGACGCGCCCGTTCGCCTTCGAGGGCAAGCGTCGCGGTCGCCAGGCCTCCGAGGGCATCCAGCAGCTCCGCGAGAAGGTAGACACGCTGATCATCATCCCGAACGATCGGTTGCTGCAGGTCGTCGAGCGTCGCACGTCCGTCATCGAGGCCTTCAAAGTCGCCGATGACGTGCTACGCCAGGGCGTGCAGGGCATCACCGACCTCATCACCGTGCCGGGACTCATCAACCTCGACTTCGCCGACGTGCGCACGATCATGAAGGACGCGGGGTCGGCGCTCATGGGCATCGGCGTGGCCGGCGGCGAGAACCGCGCCGTCGAGGCGGCGCGGGCGGCGATCAGCTCGCCGCTGATCGAGGCCAGCGTCGAGGGCGCCCGCGGCATCCTTCTCAACATCACCGGCGGCAGCGACCTCGGTCTCTTCGAGATCAACGAGTCCGCCGAGATCATCAACAGCGCCGCCGATGCCGACTGCAACATCATCTTCGGCGCCGTCATCGACCCGTCGCTGGGCGACGAAGTGCGCGTCACCGTGATCGCCACCGGATTCGATCGCGACACCACCGTGGAGCAGCCGGAGCCGCGCGCGACGGCCGAGCGTGAGCCCAAGGGTACGCCGCTGTTTGCGGAGGAGTCCAAGCCGTCGTTCGACGTCGACGACGACGTTCTCGACATCCCGAGCTTCTTGCGCGATCACTGAGGCGGCCGCAGACCCGAGTCGGATGGGCACGACCGGGGGCGCCTTGGCCGGCAAGTTGCGCCGCCCCCGTGCGGTCGGATACGCTCTACCGCCTGACGGCCCACTCGGGGTCCGCGGAGGCAGCTGACACGTGAGAAAACACCAAAACCTCATCATCCTGGTCGTGATGGCCGCCCTCGTGGCGGTCTCGTTGTATTACATCATCCCGCCGAGCGTGAAGACGCGGCTTGGGCTCGACCTCCAGGGTGGCCTTGAGATCGTCTACACGGCGCGCACCGCCGACGGCACGGCGCCGACGCAGGCGCAGCTCGATCAGACGGTCGGGATCATGAACCGGCGAGTCAACGGTCTCGGCGTCACGGAGTCACAGATCCAGAAGCAGGGCGCCGACCAGATCTCCATCGCACTCCCCGGCATCAAGGACGCCGAGCAGGCTCTGAAGGTGATCGGCAAGACCGCACAACTCGAGTTCTTCAAGGACGATCCCGCCTCACGACCGGTCGGTCCGGTCGAGAGCAAGGCCGTGGCCCTCAAGGAACTCGGCCGCCAGGGCGCCTCGAAAGCCGAGATCGCACAGCTCGAGACGGAGGGTACGAGCGACAACTACTCGCTCATCGTGAGCCCCGCCGACGAAGCGAACGGCGTGCCCGAGCAGTGGTTTGTCTACGCACGCCCGCCGGCGATGACCGGTGACGCCGTGAAGAGCGCGCGGTCCGGCTTCAGCAGCCAGGCCAACAAACCGAACGTGCTCATCGACTTCACCGCCGACGGCAGCAAACAGTTCCAGCAGATCACCCGTGAGCTCTATCGCACGGGCCTGCTCAAGCAGCAGCCCCAGACGTTCGCGATCGTGCTCGACAACGTCATGTCGTCGGACCCGATGATCGACTACACCGACCCTACGCTTCGCGACGGCATCAGCGGCGGCGCCGAGATCAGCGGGGGCAAAATGTCCGTCCAGGAATCCAAGGACCTCGCCTTCGTCCTGAACACGGGCGCGCTGCCCGTCAAGCTCGAGCCGTCCTACCAGCAGCAGGTCTCGGCGACCCTCGGCAAGGACTCGATGAACCAGGGCCTCATCGCCGGGCTCATCGGCCTCCTCCTCGTCCTTGTCTACATGTTGATCTACTACCGATTCCTCGGGCTGGTGGCCGACCTCGCGCTGATCGTCTACGGCATCCTGCTGTGGGGTCTGTTCAACTTCATCCCCGTCACGCTGACGCTGCCGGGCATCGCCGGGATGATCCTCACGATCGGCGTCGCCGCCGACGCCAACGTCGTCATCTTCGAGCGCATCAAAGAAGAGGTGCGCCGCGGCAAGACGGTCCGCTCGGCGGTCAACTCGGGCTACTCACGCGGCTTCAAGACCATCCTCGACGCCAACATCCTCATCATCCTCACCGCTCTCGTCCTGTTCTTCTTCGCCACGGCGCAGCCCAAGGGCTTCGCCCTCACGCTGATTCTCGGCGTGCTCGTCAGCATGCTCACCGCCGTGCTCTTCACGCGCGTCATGCTCGGCGTGCTCGCCGGCTTCGCCTTCTTCAACCGGCCGTCACTCATGGGCGTCAAGGCGGGGCAGGTGGACATCGAGACCGCCGTCATGGGCGGCGCTGGTGCCGCCGCCTCGCGCGGCCGCCGCGGTGTCGCCGCGAAAGCGCCGGCCGCCGCGGGCGCCCCGCCCGCGACAGGCACGCCGGCGACCGCCGAGGCGGGCGCCGGGCCGGCGGCTCAGGGCCAGCGCGGCTCCGGCGGCAGTCGTACCTCGACGTCGCGCAAGCGCAAGAAGCGGAGATAGCGGGTGAACCTGTTCCGTCGCATCTACTCGTTCGACTACATGGGCCACAGGAAGTGGTGGTTCGTGATCTCCCTGGTCATCATCGTGGCCGGTCTGACCAGCCTGTTCGTCAAGGGTGGCGGCAACCCCGTCGACGGCCTCAACTACGGCCTCGAGTTCAAGGAGGGCACGCGCATCGCCGTCGCCTTCGAGAAGAGCCCGAGTCTGGCCGAGGTGCGCACGGCGGTCGCCGACGCCGGGTTCGCCAACGCCCAGATCCAGGAGACACCGAACGTGGCCGGCAGCGGCACTGGGGGCTTCCAGATCCAGACCCCGGTGCTCACGCCCCCCGAGCAGTCGAAGCTGAAGTCGGCGCTCGACGACGCCTTCACCATCGCCTTGTCGGGCGGCAACCAGGTGTTCGCGCTCGTGACGGTCGGGGCGACCTTCGGGCGGCAGGTCGTGAGTTCGTCGCTCAAGGCGGTCGCCTTGTCGCTGCTCCTCATCCTGGTCTACGTGACTCTGCGCTTTCAATGGAAGTCGGCGATCGGAGCCATCGCCGCCGAGATCCATGACCTGCTGATCGTCGTCGGCATCTACTCCATCACGGGGCGGGAGGTGACCACGGCGACGATCGCCGCGGTGCTCACGATCCTCGGCTACTCGCTCTACGACACGGTCATCATCTACGACCGCATCCGCGAGAACGAACCGCGCTTCAACCGGATCCCCTACGGTCAGATGGTCAATCTGTCGATCTGGGAGACCCTGACGCGGTCGATCAACACCACGCTCACCACGCTGCTGCCGGTGCTGTGTCTGCTCTTCTTCGGCGGCAGCACTCTCAAGGACTTCGCGTTCGCACTGCTGGTGGGAATCCTCTCCGGCGCCTACTCCTCGATCTTCGTGGCGAGCCCGATCCT
>JBBQFA010000178.1:0-5863 GCA_038321515.1 Thermoleophilia bacterium
TCTGGCGCACGGGGTCTTGGCCGTGGCTGCCCTCGCCTTCGCACTCGTCCACGTCGAGCTCGTGGGTTGGTACGTCGACCTCCCGTGGAAGCGAGTCCTTTGGGCGGCGATGGTGCTCGTCGTGATCGGTCTGCTTGTCTATGTCCGTCTCGTCGTCCCGCTACTGATGTCTCGACGACCGTACATCGTAGACCGGGTCGTCGCGGAGCGCGGAAGAGCCTGGACTCTCGTGTTGCGCCCGCAGGGGCATGCGGGCCTCCGGTTTGCCCCTGGCCAGTTCGCCTGGCTCACGCTGGGCGAGTCGCCCTTCGCCATCGAGGATCACCCGTTCTCGTTCTCGTCGAGCGCGCTCGACCGCGAGCTCATCTCGTTCACCATCAAGGAGGCTGGTGACTTCACCGACACTATGGGCGATGTCGCTCCCGGCACGATCGCCTACGTGGAAGGGCCGCACGGTGCCTTCAGCATCGACCGCTACGACGGGCCGGGGTACGTCTTCGTCGCCGGCGGCGTTGGCATCACACCCATCATGAGCATGATGCGGACGCTGGCCGATCGCTGCGACGACCGCGACCACCTCCTGATCTATGGCACTTCGAGCTGGGAGGCTGTGACCTTCCGCGAGGATCTCGAAGCCCTGCGGGACCGCCTGTCGCTGCAGATCGTCTACGCCCTGAGCTGCCCGCCACCCTCGTGGGATGGGGAGACGGGGCGCGTCACGACGGACATGCTCGAGCGGCATCTCGACGCGGAGCTGAAGACCCACACCTACTTTGTCTGCGGGCCTGCCGACATGATGACCGCGATCGAAAGGGCTCTCGTCGACAGCGGAGTACCCCTGCCCAACATCTACACCGAGCGCTTCGACCTGGTCTAGAACGCGCTCTCGACGCGGCCGCAAAGCGGAGGAAAGGACGGGAATGCGCCACGTACGTACCGCCCGAGTGGTCATGCTCATAGCGGTCCTGGTGGTGGGGGCCTGTGTGGTGTTCGCCGTGCTTCGCTCCTGAGCGCGTGTCGCCGCCGGGGACACCCAGTCGATGAGGCACGCGAGTGCCCGGCTGCCGTCGAAGATGCTGTAGGACGCGAAGGCGTTGAGCATGGCGGCGACGATCCCCGCGATCAGGAATTGACACCAGTCGCAGCTCGACTACTCCGCGGCTCGAGCCGTGTCCTCCCGCGCCGGACCGAACCCGACTGCCCGGTGATTCAGATCGTCCGCCGTGTCGGACCCGCCGCCACCGTCAGGGCCGTCACGCCCTGCGCAGCGCCAGGCCCTGGACGATCGACGAGATGCCGAAGAGGACGGCGCTCAAGCCCACGAGGATCATGAGCAGTGCCACCGTCGGTCCGGGCCAGGCGATGAAGACGACGCCGACGATCGCCAGCAGAAAGCCGAAGCCGACGATCACTCCGTAGCCCTCCGCGCGGCCGGCGATCGCCGCGACGGCCACGGCGATCCCCCAGATGAGAAACGAGAGGCCGACGATCACCGCGACGGTCTTCACCGACGCGCTCGGCCAGGCGATGAGCACGATGCCGGCGATCACTGCAAGCAGGCCGGCGACGATGCGACCGCCGCGCCCGGCGCTACCCCCGGAGAAGAGCTGGATCACGCCGGCGAAGATGAGGAACAGGCCGGCGAAGATGGCGACGAGGTGGACGCTCGCCCAGATGTTGGCGAGCACGAGGATGCCGAACACGAGCGCGACCACGCCGACCGCGACCAGCAGCCCCCAGAAACGACGGGCCAGCTCGCGTGTATCACCCACCACGACCACCGACTCGCTCACGACCTCCGGGCGCGGACGCCCCTGGTCTCCGCCTGCATCGCTCACGTGAGCCTCCCTCGTTTCTCTCCGCTGCGACGGGACGACCTTCGCGACAGCGGCGGCCGTTCCCTATTCTCCAAGTACCTTGATGATGAGTCTCTTGCTGCGGCGTCCGTCGAACTCGCAATAAAAGATCGCCTGCCAGGGGCCGAGGTCGAGACGCCCGTCCGTCACCGGCACGATCACCTGATGGTGCACGAGCAGGTTCTTGAGGTGGGCGTCCCCGTTGTCCTCGCCGCTGCGATGGTGCCGGTAGTCGCCGCCGTCGGGGCGCAACTGCCGGGCGACGTCGTCGGCCGGCGGCTGCCAGGACGGCGGCGCCAGCTTGTCGAGCCACTCGAGGGCGTCCGCCTGGATGCCCGGTTCGTCGTCGTTGATCCAGACGCCGGCGGTGATGTGCATCGCCGAGACGAGCGCCATGCCCTCGCGGATACCGCTCTCGTCTACAGCCTGCTGGACGTCTTCGGTCATGCGCACGAACGCGCGCCGCTGGTCGACGTGAAACGTCTTGTACACGGTGTGCGATCTCACGACCGGTCAGCTTTCGTCCTGCGCCCGGCGCGGCAGCGGCACGAAGCGCACCCCAAGGCCCGCCGCGCCGATCTCGACGATCGCGACCGTGGGGTCGTCGTCCTCCTCGTGAGGCGCACTGGCCGAGCCGGGGTTCAGGTACAGCACGCCGTCGACCCACTCCACGGAGGGCAGGTGGTCGTGCCCGCAGATGATGAGATCCGGCGCCTGGTCGGCGCCGAGACCGTCGATCTTGTTCAACGACAGGCGCTTCAGGAGCCGCTTACGCTTGTGCCCGACGACGAAGCGCACGCCGGCGACCTCCCCGGCCACCTCGCGCGGCAACTTGCCGAGCTTGCCGTCGTCCATGTTGCCCGCGACGGCAGTGACGGGAGCGAGCGCACGCAGTGCCTCTAGGGTCCCGGGATCCATGATATCGCCGGCGTGGATGATGTGGGTCATGCCGGCGAACTCCGCCAGCACCAGCGGGTCGAGGTAGCCGTGTGTGTCCGACACGACCCCGATGCGCACGGTCCCTGGACTCGTCTTCACCATCACTGACCCTCCACTCCGTACGCCGTACTCCGCCATCCTACAGCCTTGGTCCTTTGCGGAATCCTGCCCGGAGGTGCCGGGCCTCGAACCTGCGCGGGCGTGCTCCCTGCGCACGCGGTCGCTGAGGCGCTCCGGCTACACCACTTCGCCGGGGACGCCGGGCCCAGCCAGCTCCGCCGGACCCGACGGCCCCGGCGGTACGCCAGGCACGGCGAAAGGGGCGCGCCCGGCGTGGCCGCTGAGGGCTTCTTCAAGCTCAAGAGCCTCGCCCGGCCTGAGCATCACCGTATGCACGCCGGGCTCGAGCGCCGCGGCCTGCGCCATGAACAGGTATGGCGCCCGGCGATGGAAGTCCGGCCCCATGCGAAAGAGCGCCGTGCCCGGCAGATGGTAGGTGCCCCAATGGATCGGCACCACGAGACGCGGGCGCAGCAGCTCCATCGCCATGACCGCGTGCCGCGGGCTGAGGTGCTTGAACTCCGGCATCATCGGGCCGATGCCGGCGATCGGCAGCAGGGCCAGGTCGAGACGCTCCGGCCAGATGTCGGCGATACCGGAAAAGAGGCCGGTGTCGCCGGCGAAGTAGATGCTGCGGCTCCCCGACACGACGTAGCCGAGGCTCGGCGTGCGCGCGGCGAGCGGGTGCCGTGTGCCCTTGTGCTGCGCCTCCGTAGCGACCACCTCCACGGCGCCGACACGAAGCCTGTCGCCGGGGCTGACCTCGTGGATGTGGCGAAAGCCGCGCCAGCGCAGCGAGAGCCCGGCACCGACCGGCGCCAGTACCGGCGTGTCACGGCGAAAGAGGCGCAGCGAGCGCGGGTCGTAGTGGTCGAGATGCAGGTGTGAGATGAGGATGACGTCGGGATCGCCGAGCGGCTCCATCAGCGGCTTCGGCACGCGCCGATAGAGCGGCCCCACCAGGCGCCGCAGCACCGGGTCGGTGATCAGCCGCACGCCGTCCATCTCGATGACCGTCGAAGCGTGCCCGAGAAAGATCACGCGCGAGCCGTGCACCGGCACATTCGCCCGCGCGGGCATGTGCTCCAGTTCGGTCGGCTGCTGCCGTGATGGTCGCTCGTCCAGTCGATTCATGATCGCGCGTGCACGTCTTCCCTCCTCTGGCCATACGGTCGCCGGGATGCGGCCTCCCCAAACCAACGGCGACCGCGATTGCCCTCCCGAGGACACGGGAAGGTGAAGGTCGACCGACCCAGCAAGCTGAGGCCGCCACCCGGGCGACCGCACGCCGAAGAGGGAGCCAAGCATGGCGGACGAACCAGTCTTCTTGTTCATCGCGACGTACGACAACGAAGAGGATGCAAAGACGGATTACGAGGCCGTCAAGGCGCTCCACAAGGAGAACATGATCGGCACCTACGACGCCGCCGTCATCACCAAGGGTGAGAACGGCAAGGTGCACGTGAACAAGCACGAGAAGCCGACGCAGCACGGCGCCTGGACCGGCGTCGCCGTGGGCGCCGTGATCGGCATCCTCTTCCCGCCCGGGCTCATCATCGGCGCCGCCGCCGGCGGCCTCGTCGGCGGCGCGATCGGGCACTTCTGGAAGGGCATGTCGCGTAAGGACGTCAAGGAGCTCGGCGAGATGCTCGACGACGGTGAGGCGGCGCTCCTGATCGTCGGCGAGGCGAGCCTGCAGAAGTACGTCACGGCGGAGCTCAAGCACGCCCGTAAGCAGGCCGTGCGCGAGATCGACATGGAGAGCAAGGTTCTGAAGCAGCAGCTGAAGGAAGCTGCCAAGGAAGCGAAGTAGACCGGCGCCGAAGGCGTAGCTAGACGACCGCCGGCGGGAGGGTGTCGGCGCGTTCTCAGACGCCACCCGTCCGTTCACCACATGGCGATTCCTGACCTCGCGCACAGGATTCCAGCACCCTGCTGGGGGGTATTGATTGACGGTGTCGAGCGACACCGATGGGGCAACGAACGGAGGCATCATGGCCACCATCAGTCGACAGATCGAAGTAGACGCGGCGCCGTCGGTCGTAGATGCGACGTGGTCACGGTTCATCGAATGGGCGCACGTCGGCCCGAGCCACCTCGCCTGCGACGATCTGGCTTGCGTGGACGCGGTACGCGCCGGCCTCGTGACCTTCAGCTCCTCACCCTCCGGCAAGACGATCGTGGTCTTTCGCCTGGACGCCGGGTCCGACGAGCCGGTGGTCGACGGGCTGGAGGACAATATGGGCCACGACCTCGTCATGTTCAAGGACTACGTCGAACGCCGGGGCCTGGCAGCAGGACGGCCTACCCATGACGAGGCCGTGGTGCTCGAGCGGACCGCCGAACAGCACGGCGACGCCCCCCGCCACGTGCGCCTGAGCACCGAGGAGGACACGACCTTCTGGCGGAGCCACTTCCCGACGTGAGCGACGCGCCGGGAGAGGGCGACGCGAAGACCGGCGGGGCGCAACGGCAGCCCGCCGGTCTCCGCGTAGCCACGCTCAACATCCGCAACGGCTTCGGCCGCGATGGGCGCCACTCCTGGCTGTTCAGGGCGCCGACCTGCGCGGCGGCGATCGCCGGCCTGCAGGCGGACGTCGTCGGGCTGCAGGAGGTCCATCCCTTTCAGGAGCGTGCGCTGGCGCGCCGGCTGCGCGGCTACGCCGGCGCCGGCGCCGGCCGCAGCGACGGCCGCTGCCGTGGCGAACGCTGCACCGTCGCGTACCTCGAGGCGCGGCTGCGCCTCGAGGCGTGGACGGTGCGCTGGTTCTCGGACACGCCGGCCACGCCGGGGTCGCGGTCGTGGGGCAATCCGATCCCTCGCCTCGCGACCCTGTGCCGGTTCGCAGACACACGCACGGGCACCCGGTTCGGCGTCGCGAACGTGCACTGGGACGGGGCCTCGGCTGATTCCCGCTTGCGCGGCGCCGAGGCGCTGCTCGCCTGGCTCGACGCCGGACTCCCGTGGATCGTGCTCGGCGACCTCAACGCGACGGCCGGGGACCCGG
>JBBQFA010000179.1:0-5832 GCA_038321515.1 Thermoleophilia bacterium
CCGCGAGGTGGGCGTGCGCCTCTTCGAGTCGATGCTCGGCTTCGACTCGATGGAGATCTCGCACAACGACTACTCGGTGAAGCCGCAGCGCTTTCTCAAGGCGCTGGAGATGCTCCACGTCGAACTGCTCATGGAGACGACGATCTTCCCGCTCCTCTACGGGTTCATGCCGAACCTGGGGCTGTACTACCGCCCGGATGGGTCGTTCGAGAACCCGAGCGACCTCATGCCGATAGGCAAGATCGACGAGGCCCGCAAGACGCAGGAAGAGGCGGGTAAGGCTTGCCTCGAGGACTGCATCGAGATGAGCGACTGCATGGTCGAGATGGGCGCCGACGGCATCGACTTCGACACCGTCGCATCCACCGGCGACGCCGAGTTCTACTCCGTCCTCCATGCCTGCGATCACGTCGCCAACGAGACCGGCCTGCCGGTCGAGATCGGCATGTCGGCCGAGATGGTCCTCGGCTTTCACGGCCAGCTCGAGTACAACGGCAAGCGCCTGGCCGGCATGTGGCCGCACCAGCAGCTGCAGATCTGCGAGGAGGCCGGCTGCGCCATCTTCGGCCCTGTCTCCAACACCAACACCAGGAAGACCGTCCCGTGGAACCTCGGCAAGGCGCTGACCTTCGTCAAGGCTTGCACCGAGATCGCCAAGATCCCCGTGCACCCGAACGTGGGCATGGGCGTCGGCGGCGTGCCGATGTTCGAGACCCCGGCGGTCGACGTCGTGACGCGCTGCAGCGCCGCCATGGTCGAGATCGGCAAGGCGGACGGGTTGTAGGTGGGTACTGGTGACCCTGCCGGCATGCACATTGCGCATCTGCTGGCCTCGTCCATGGGTGGGATCCGCGCCGCCGGAGATCTGGTGGCAAGGATGCAGCTCAGCAAGAAGATGAGGATCACAGAAGCCAAGCAGTATGTGGCCGACAAGCTCCACGTGACGCCGCTCGACCTGTCCGACCCGACGATGATGCGCCAGCTTCGCGAGGAGCTGGACATCGGCGTGATCACGGGAGTGCCCGGGATCGCCAAGGGCCTCGCCGCGAAGGCGCGTATCGCCGAGCTGCTCGACATCGAGATCAACTGCGTCGAGCAGTTCAAGAAGAAGACCGGACTGCACTACTGAGTCAGAGGGCGTGGGCCGGCCGGGCTGTTCGTGCCCGGTCGGCCCACGCCGCTTCACCGAAGGGCGGAGACCCCCCGAAAGGCGCGCCGTGAACAGCGACACCCGCGACCTCGTGATGTTCGACTACGACGGTGTGATCGTCGATTCGTTCGACGTGTTCAGCACGGCGTTCATCGACGCCTGCGCCGCCGCCGGTGTGCCGGAGGTCACGACCTCAGACGATCTGCTCGCGATCATGGAAGACAATTTCTACGCGAGCATGCGCGCCCGCGGCGTCGACGACGAGCGCGTCGCCGACGTACTCACGCGACTCGGCGGCACGCTGATCCGCGCTCAGCACTGGCTCAAGCCGTTCCCGCTGATGCCCCAGGTCATCGCGGAGCTCGGTGAGGAGCGCAGCGTGATCATCGTGACCTCCAGCCCGAGCGCTGTCGTCGAGGGCTGGCTACGGCGCCACCAGGTGGCTGGGGTAGCAGAGGTCGCGGGGGCCGAGAGCGCGCGGAGCAAGGTCGAGAAGATCCGCGATCTGACCGCGCGATTCCCCGGTCAGGACGTCTACTGGTACGTTGGCGACACCGTCGGCGACATGCGTGAAGCGCGAGCCGCCGGCGTGAGCCCGGTAGGGGTCGGCTGGGGCTGGCACGAGCCGGAGATGCTCACCGAGGCCGGCGCGGAGCGCATCGCTGCGACGCCGGCCGAACTACTCTCGATCGTCGCGCCGGAGCTGAAGGCCGACTTCTTCGGGCTGGGATAGGCCGACGCGGCCGGGAGCGACGCGCGGCGACTCGCCCAGCGGCTCGCGGCGGCGGGCGACCGGCGTCAGTCGCCGAGCGCGACGGCCGCAGCCGAGAGACGCCCGGCGGCAGCCTCGCCGAACCCGCCGGCGTCGTGAAACACCACCACGCCGGCGTCGTCCAGCAATACCACCTGAGTCCGCGACCCGCCGCCATCGCCGATGAACTCGCGAGCGCGGGCGCCGTCGTCGTACAGGGTCACGACGCGCGACCACTGGCGGCGCGGCACTCCGGCGCGCATGCCGCCGTCGATCCAGCCTTGCATCGGCCGCCAGACGCGGCCAGGGATGATCGGCAGCTCGTAGACGTCGAGGCTGGGGAGGTCGCGTGCGGCGAAGTCCGCCCAGCGGTCCACATCGGTCTGCGTACCGCGCCGATAGGCGCAGAGGAGCAGCGCCGGGGCACCCTGCAGGTCCTCAGGAAGACGTACGGTAGCACCCGACAGCGCGGTGCCGGAGACCGAAGGGAAGCGCCGCCCTATGAGACAAGCGGCGGCGTGAGGCGGCTGCGTCGTCACCGCCCAGTCTCCGATCCGGGTCCGCTCGCTTCATCGTCGGTCACGGCGTCCTCGATCTCCTCCGCCGGCGGGCGGCCGTCGGGGCCGAGTCCCATCTCGCGCCAGGCGCGACGCTGCCGGGCACGGAGCGGCATCGTCACCGCGTACAAGATGGCGAGAAACGCGGCCATCGCCGCCGCCCAGATGAGCGTCGTCCGGACTCCGTAGAGCCACACCAGGAGAGCGGCAAAGAACACCGTGCCGGTGACGGCGGCGACGCGCCAGTAGATCATGGCTCACGCCTCATCATGGCTGGCGTTCGCGCATCGGCACTCGATAGCCTCAGCGCCGCCGCGACGGGCGGAACTGCTCGATGTCCCCGGGCCGCGGCACATCGAGAGACGGCAGCGCGGCGGCCGGGAGGGCGCCGCTCTCGTGGCCGCCGACGCCTGCTTCGTCCTTGCTCGGCGCCAAACCGCGCAGCCCGTACCGACCGTGCCCAGCCTCACGGATGATCGACGAGTAGGCGATACGGTTGTTGAAGCTCGAGGGCTTCATGCCGGCTCGTTCGCAGGCCTGCTCGAGTTCGTGCCGGTCCGCGGGTCCGTCCCAGCCTGACAGAACGCGAAACAGCAGCAACTCGGTCGCCTCGAGGAGATCGGCTGCCTCCAGGCGCCGCGTCGCTCGCACTACGTCGCCGTCGACGCGCACGCCGGGGACACGCGCGCACAGCTCGGCGAGGATGTACTCGGGCATGACGAACTCCCTCATGCGTTCGTCGCGGCGGATTCCGGCGTGCAGGTCCGCCAGGCCGACTGCGCCCGTCAGACTGATGATCTTGAACAGACGCGAGATGACCGCGTTCTTCGCGACAGTCGGCAGGTGGAACCACCCGGTGCGGCGTTCGAGCCAGATGAAGTCGTCTGGTTCGGACACCACCGCAGTCACGAGGTCGTCGTCTACCCAGACGGCCAGATCGGCGGCCACCGCCCCGGTGACGTCACGGACCCGTGCTGCGCCGCCCCGGCGGACCAGTGCCTTGGCCGTGTCGACGATGCTGGTTACCACCGCCACCACGTCGCTGCCCGGGTCGGGCGGGTCCGGCAGCACGAAGCGTACGCCTCTGACGGTCGCGATCGTGAACGTCGGTGCGCGGCCGAGCACCGCGGCTGCGCCCAGCAGGCCTGCCGGCTCGAACGGCTGCGCTGCGATGCGCTCGTCCGCGAGGCGGCGGGCGAGTTCGTGCGCGGTCGTCGGCGCGGCGTGCGCGGCGAGGACGAGCGCCCGGTCGAGGGCCGGCGCGTCCGCGCCGGCGCCGAGCCGATGCGCGAGCCGCTCGCACAGCTGGCGAACGCGCTCTCGGGTGATGCCGCCGCCTTCTTTGCCGGTGGTCTCGAGCGTCGCCCCGCCGCGCCCGTCCCAGCCCCAGTGCCGCACGGCAAGGCGTGCCGTGCGGCCCGGCTCGGCGTGTTCGGCGATGGCGGCCAGTTCGGCCTCGAGTGAACGGTCGGACAGCTCCACGGGGTCTCCACTCTGCACTGCTCACGTGCGCAAAGGATACAACAGAGGCGTGCTATGGGGCCCGGCCGGCAGGCCGCCGCCGGCGACAGCCGGCGGCCACTCCCCAGGCCGTCTGTGCTGGACTATGATGGGCCGGACCCGCAAGACCGCGCCGGGGGGAGCCCGATGGCTGCAGACAAGTCCAGTCGCAAGAAGAAGGGCGAAGCCGAGAGGATCGGCCCGCTCCCGGACATGAGCGCGCCGCACGCCGAGAAGTCCGGCGGCTCGCACAAGAAGCTCGAGCGGGAGACGTACGAGGCGGATCTGCACAAGCTGCAGTGTGAGCTCATCAAGCTCCAGGAGTGGATCAAGCACGCCGGCCTGCGTGTCGCGGTGATCTTCGAGGGCCGTGACGCCGCCGGCAAGGGCGGCACGATCAAGCGGGTCACCGAGCACCTCAACCCGCGCGTCGTCAACATCGCCGCATTGGCCACGCCGACCGAGCGCGAGCGCTCGGAGTGGTACTTTCAGCGATACGTGGAGCATCTGCCGTCCGCCGGCGAGATGGTCCTCTTCGACCGCTCCTGGTACAACCGGCCCGGTGTCGAGCGCGTCATGGGCTTCTGTACCGAAGACGAGGTATGGGAGTTCTTTCGCACCTGCCCGGAGTTCGAGCGCATGCTCATCCGCAGCGGGATCGTCCTGCTGAAGTACTGGTTCAGCGTGAGCGACGAAGAACAGGAGAAGCGGTTTCAGGCCCGCATCAAGGACCCGCTCAAGGTCTGGAAGCTCAGCCCCATGGACCTTGAGAGCCGCATGCGCTGGGTCGAGTACTCGCAGGCCAAGGACGAGATGTTCAGCTACACGGACACCAAGGACTCGCCCTGGTGGGTGGTCAACGCAGACGACAAGCGGCAGGCCCGGCTGAACATGATCCACCATCTGCTCAGCCAGATCCTCTACGAAGACGTCACCCACAAGGACCTGAAGCTCGCGGAGCGGCCGCCCGCCAAGGGGTATGCGCGGCCGCCGATCGACAGCCAGGCCTTCGTGCCCGAGGTGTACTGAAGCAGAGCCGGGCGGCTCGTCCGCGAAGTTCGTTGAAGCATCGGCAGTGGCTGCCGGACCCGCCGTACTGGGCCTAGTCGGTGCCCTCTTCGCCGCCGAACGGCTCGCCGATGAGCGGCAGGTCGGGCAGGTCTTCGAGGTAGGCGGCGACGACGCGGGCGGCGGCGTCGACCAGCCCGGGGTCGAGGTGCTGGGTCTGGCGGGGGTGGGCCGTGACGGTCGCGGGCCTCTGGCCCACGTCGCCCCAGCCGCTGACGTCCGGGTGATCGTCGTGCCAAGCGGTCTCGAGCAGCGCGCCCTGCGCGGCCGCCAGGTCGCACACGAGATCGACCATGAGATGGGCGAGCGCGCCGGAGGATGCGGCGCGGCTGGCGGCGAGCGGGAGCGTGGGTACGCATACCACCCAGATGAGGGCTTCGTCGACGACGACGGCGGCGACGGGGCGGCGTAGCGGACCCCGGGCCGGCTGAACGGCGGTGCATGCGTGTGTCATGGAGGCCCCCTGAGCGCGAAGGTTGATGCGGTCTCGAACGCCGGTGGCGGCGATCGGATATCAGGGTAGCGCTGAAGGCGGACAGATGTTCGCGTCGAGACCTTTGGCGAGGGTGGAGGCATGAGGGGCGAGGTGCCGGCGTCACGGCTGCGGCCGCCGCCGAGGTTTCCGTTTCCCCCAAGTGTGGTTAGCATGCCTCAATATCCTCAGTGCATCAGCAAAGGAGCGAGCATGTCGGACAGCGTGTACAGGGTCATGGAAGTGATCGGCTCGAGTTCCATGTCGTGGGAACAGGCGGCGCAGAACGCCGTCGAGAAGGCCGGGATCCACCGCGAGGACCTGAGGGTGGCCG
>JBBQFA010000180.1:0-5790 GCA_038321515.1 Thermoleophilia bacterium
GACACGGCGGCGATCACGCGCGCGGCCGTCGACGCCCTGGGCGGGATGGAGCGGTTCGTCCATCATGGCGACGTCGTGATCGTCAAACCGAACATCTGCACGTCGGGTCGCTCTTACGAGTACGCAGCGACGACCAACCCGGTCGTGGTCGCCTCGATCGTGGAGCTGTGCCTCTCCGCCGGGGCCAAGCACGTCACTGTCATGGACTCCCCATTCAGCGGCACGCCAGAGGCCGCCTACGTCGACAGCGGGATCAGCGCCGCGGTCAAGAAGGCCGGCGGCGAGATGGAGATCATGAGCCCGGTCAAGTACGTGGACACGAAGATCCCGGACGGCCGCGACATCACCAACTGGTCCGTCTACGATGACGTCATGAAGGCCGATGTGGTTGTCAATGTGCCTATCGCCAAGCAACACGGCTCGACGGTGCTGACGCTCGGCTGCAAGAACCTCATGGGCGTGATCCTCGATCGGGGCGGCTTTCACACCAACCTCGGCCAGCGCATCGCCGACCTCACGAGCCTCGTACGCCCCGCACTGACGGTGATCGACGCGGTGCGCATTCTCACCGCCAACGGGCCCACCGGCGGCAGCCTCGACGACGTGAAGCGCCGGAACACCGTGATCGCCAGCCCCGACATCGTCGCCGCGGATGGGCGCGCGGCCAAGCTCTTCGGTCTCTCGGGCGAGGACATCGGCTACCTGGTGGCCGCCGAGCAGATGGGACTCGGGAAGCTCACGGTGCCGAGGCGACGGGTGAAGACCGTCGCGATCGCGTGAGAGTACTGCTGCAGCGCGTGGAGCGTGCGGCCGTGAGTGTGGACGGCCGCGACGTGGGCCACATCGGCCGCGGCTTTCTCGCCCTCGTGGGCGTCGCCCCCGAGGACGACGACGACGCGGCCCGCAAGCTGGCGGCCAAGACGGCCCGCCTGCGCGTGTTCGCCGACCAGGCCGGGCTCATGAATCTGGCGCTCGACGAGGTCGGCGGCGCCGTGCTCGCCGTCTCGCAGTTCACGCTCTACGCCGATACGCGGCGCGGCAGCCGGCCGGGCTTCAGCGCCGCCGCCCGGCCCGAACAGGCCGAGGCCGTGTACGGGGCCTTTGTGGCGGCCCTGCGCGCCGAGGGCGTGCCGGTCGAGACCGGCGTCTTCGGCACGCACATGCAGGTCGAGCTCACCAACGACGGCCCGGTGACGATCCTGCTCGAGACGTAGCGAAGAGTCGCGCGACGCTCCACGCAGACAATAGGGGCCGGGCGCGGCTGCGCAGCTCCCGGCCCCAGTGCGTTGACGCCCGCGGCTGCTTGTGATCAGGCGCCGCTCGACTCCGCGTGCCTCGCGTCGGCCAGCTTCTCGTTGCTCTGCGGGACGTTCTTGTAGGCCGCGTACCCGGCGAAGATGCCGGCGATCCAGGCGAACAACCATGGTCCCCACCAGTAGTACAGCATCGGTGACCAGCGATACTGCCCGCGGTTGTACGCGTAGATGAGCCCCAGCATGGCGGCGCTGCAGACGATGATGCCGCCGATGCTCGGCCACTTGAAGCTGAGCAGGCCGCCGACGACCATGACGACGCCGATGCCCATCAGCACGTGTACGCCGGACAGGTATTGCGAATAGATACCGAAGAACTGCGGGATGCCGAAGATCGGCTTGGCCGAGTGTGCGTACAGCCCGCCGCCGATCGCGAAGGCGCCGGCGACGACCCCGGCGATCGCCGCGTAGTTGGCCATCTTCTGACCCTTCATGCTCCGGCTCCTTCCACGACGGCGCCGAACTCCGTAAGCTCGCCCGTGGGAGTGAGGGTCGAGCCCTCGAGCGCCTCGTCGGTGGTGCCCGTGTAGATGTTCTTGAAGACCAGGTAGGCGATCGGCCCGGTGAGGATGCCGGCCAGCCCGCCGATCATCCAGTCGGTGCCGTTGACGAAGAGGGCGATGATGGCGATCGCGATCGGGAAGGCGACCCAGACGCCGAGAAGCGCCGTCGGCATCGGGACCCTGAAGCTGCGCGGCGCGTCCGGCTCCTTGACACGCAGGACGATCACCGTGAGGAAGATCAGCACGTAGGGGAACATGAGCAGGAACACGTCGATGGTGATCAAGGCGCTGAAGTTGAAGTTGATCAGCACTGCGTTGACGATGGCCATGAGCAGGATCGCCGCCCACGGCGTGCCCCAGCTCTTGTGGGTGAGGCCGAGGAACTTCGGCAGCAGCCGGTCGCGCGACATCTGGAACTGCGGTCGCGCCCCGGTCGCGAGGTAGCCCGCGTACAGGCCGAGGTTCGAGAGGATCGCCGACATCAGCATGAGGTAGGCGAGCACCCCGCCGCCGATCATCTGGGCGGCCTCGACGAAGTCGACACCCCCGCCGCCCGTCCACATGTTCGCCCAGTTGCCAGGACCGTCGATGCTGGCCACGCGGATCGCCGCGAAGACGGTGAAGAAGTACGTGGCGATGACCAGCGGCGTGCCGATCAGCAGCGCCTTGGGTATCACCTTCTGCGGATTCTCGATCTCGCCGGCAAGGGTGGACAGCGACTCCCAGCCGGAGTACATCCACATCATGATCGCCAGCCCGAGGTTCATCGACGTGAGGACACTCTCGCCATCGGGCAGGATCGGGCTGAACGGGTTGCCGCTGCCGACGATGATGCCCCAGACGGTGAACACCAGCAGGGGCACCATGACGCCGATCTGGATGATGGTCAGCGACCAGCCGGTGAGCTCGAGACCGCGGATGTTGATGAAGGTGAACACCGCCACGATCGCGATGCCTATGAGCGCCCGTGTGCCGCCGCCGAACCCCCACTTGGCCTCCATGTAGTCGAGGGCCAGAGCAACGTACACGGCGGAGTCGACGTACAGGGAGAGCGTCCACCACCAGCCGGCCTGGAAGCTCCAATACTCGCCCATGCCCCGACGGATCCAGCGATAGAGGCCGCCGGCCTCGGGGACCATGGACCCGAGCTCCGAGGCGACGAACGCCATCGGCACGCTCCAGACCAGCGGCAGGATGAGGATCATGAGCAGCGTCATGCCCGGGCCGGACGACGAGACGACGTCCTCCATGCCGAACGAACCCGAGCAGGTGAGCGTGAACACGAACACGACCGCGGTGATGAGCCGCATCCGGACTCGCTTCAACCCCTCGTTACGCAACATCTCTGTCATGCGGACCCCCCCGCTGAAGATTGCGCACCCTTCACGCCAGCGTCTCGGGTGCAAGTTGCCACAGATCGACTCCAAGCTTCTCGTTCTCGACGTAGTCTATCGGAATGTCGATCACAACGGGGCCGGGATGTTCGAGCGCCTTCGCGATGAGGGGCTTGACGTCGCCGGCCTTCGTGGCGCGCAGTCCCTCGACCCCGAACGAGCGCGCCAGCGCCACCAGATCGGGGTTGTCAAAGCGCGTGCCGGCGATGCGCCCGTACCGGCGGCGCTGGTGCATCTCGATGAGGCCGTAGCCGCCGTCGCTCCAGACGAGGATAACGAAGGGCAGTCCGAGGCGCCGCGCCGTCTCGAGCTCCTGGACGTTCATGAGAAAGCCACCGTCACCACTGATACAGACGACCTTGTGGCGGCCGCGCGCGGCGAGAGCGGCGGCGATCGCCGCCGGCAGGCCGAAGCCCATGGCGGCGAAGCCGTTGCTGATCAGCACGGTGTTGGGCTCGCGCGCCTCCCAGAAGCGCGCCACCCAGAGCTTGTGGGCGCCGACGTCGCTGATGAGGACGTCGTCGGCCGCGAGCAGCGAGCGCAGGTCGCGCAGCACCCGCTGTGGCTTGACCGGAAAATCGTCGTCAGAGCCCGAGTCGAGGACCGTGCGCATGGCGCGCAGGTAGGGACGCGTCTCGAGGCGGTGCACGGTCTTGCCCTCGAGGAGCCTGACGAGCTGGAACAGGATGGTGCTGAGGTCGCCGATCAGCTCGACCTCAGGGACGTACTGCGCGTCGATCTCCGGCATCACCGTGTCGATACAGACGATGCGCTGACGGCCATCGGGGTTCCAGGCCGACGGCGGCCACTCGATCATGTCGTAGCCGATACACACGACGAGGTCGGCTCGACCCAGAATGCCCTGCGGGTAGTCTTGGCTCCGCAGGCCGGCAGTGAACAGGAAGTGCGGGTCGGCGGCGTCGAGCACGCCCTTGCCCATGAAGGTCGTGATCGCCCGCAGCCCGGTCTGCTCGCAGAGCTCGCGCAGCGCCTGTGAGGCGCCCTGGCGCACCACGCCGTTGCCGACGAGCAGCATCGGCCGGGAGGCCGCCTGCAGCAGCTCCGCCGTGCGCAGCAGGCTCACCGGGTCGGCGGCGACGAGCGGCTCCGGGCCACGGGGCATGGGGTGACCGTCGACCGGAGCCTCCATAACGTCTGCCGGGAGCTCCAGGTGCGTGGCTCCCGGCTTCTCGGCGCTGGCGATACTGAACGCCTTACGGACCGCCTCCGCGACCATGCGCGGGTGGTGAAGACGCGTGTTCCACTTGGTCATCGGGCGCAGCATCTCGACGGTGTCGATGTACTGGTGCGTGGTCTCTTTGTGCATGCCGGCCAGGCCCGTCTGGCCGGTGAGCGCCACCAGCGGGGCATGGTCGAGCGTGGCGTCGCCGACGCCGGTGGCGAGGTTAGTGGCGCCGGGCCCGAGCGTGGCGAGGCAGACGCCCGGCTGGCCCGTGAGCCGCCCCCACGCGTCGGCCATGAACGCCGCGCCCTGCTCGTGGCGCGTCGGCACGAAGGTGATCTGCTGGGAGCGGTCGAGGGCCTCGCTGAGGTCGAGCGTCTCCTCTCCGGGGATGCCGAAGACGAACTGGACCTCCTCGTTCTCGAGGCACTCGACGAACAGCTCGGCGGCGAGACGCGGCTTGTCGCCGGGGCCCGCTGCCGGGAAGACGGGTTGTGGTCTGCGACCCATACTCGCCCGAGTGTAGCACTCGGCGTCGACTGGGCCAGATATCGAGGTGGACGATGCCGGCGGCCGCACGGGGACAGGATGTCGAGGCGGGCCGCGTCGCGGAGCAGGGCGGCCGAGCCGGCCCACGTGAAGGTGCCTCCGGCTACTCCCGGTGGCCGGGCCGCGCGCTGCCCTTACGCGGCCGCGCCGCCTTGGCCTCGGAGTCGCTGGCGAAGGCATCGAGGCCGAGGTAGTCCGGCCACGCCAGCGCCGGCAGAAAGCCGGCCGCCAGGCCGATCATGGCGGCGTTGTCGGTGCAGAGGCTGAGCGGAGGCAGCGACAGCTGCAGCCCCTCGGCCTCACACGCCGCGGTCAGTGCCCGCCGCAGCCCCGAGTTGGCGGCCACGCCGCCGGCGACGGCGACGCGTCGCAGACCCTCGGCGGCGACCCCGGCCAGCGTCTTCTCGACCAACTGGTCCACGATCGCTGCCTGGTAAGAGGCGGCGATGTCGGCGCGGTGCACGTCGACCTCCGCCGCGTCGCGGTCGCGGAGGTCGTAGAGCAGCGCCGTCTTGAGGCCACTGAAGCTGAAGCCGCGACCGCGGGGCACGGCGCGCGGGAACCGGGCGAAGCCCGCGTCGCCGCGCGCCGCCAGCTCGTCCAGCTCCTTGCCGCCCGGATAGCCGAGACCCAGCAGCCGAGCGCCCTTGTCAAAGGCCTCGCCGGCTGCGTCGTCCATGGTCTTGGCGGCGACGCGATACCGCACTCCCTCTTCGACGACGGCGAGCAGCGTGTGCCCGCCGCTGGCGACCAGGCACACGAACGGCGCCTCGACACCGAGAGCGTAGTTGGCGGCGATGTGGCCCTGGATGTGATTGACCGGGATCAGCGGCAGGCAGCGGCGGTAG
>JBBQFA010000181.1:0-5783 GCA_038321515.1 Thermoleophilia bacterium
CCGAGCAGGCCGAAGATCTCGCCACGCTCGACGGCGAAGGAGACGTCATCGACGGCCACGACGTGGTGGCCGTAGACCTTACGCAGGTGTTCGACGGTGATGACGGGCGGCATGCGCCTTATTCGAGCGTCGTCGAGTAGCCGCCGAACAGCGACATGCTGCCGGGCGGCTGCTCGGGGTCGCTCCAGCGGCCAAGGCGGCGAAACCGCTCACGGCGCTGCCGCCGCCGCTGCTGCGGCGCGATCTGGTCGAGCTCAGCGAGCGTCTCGGCGAGCGCCTCGCCGAGACGCTGCGCGGCCGTCTCCGGATGGTGATGGGCGCCGCCGCGCGGCTCCGCGACGATCTTCTCTATGGCACCCAGCTCGAGCAGCTGCGAGGCGGTGGGGCGCAGCGCCTCGGCCGCCTGTGGTGCGAAGGCGGCGTCGCGCCACAGGATCGCGGCGCAGCCCTCCGGAGTGATCACGGAGTACGTGGCGTTCTCGAGCATCAGCACGCGGTCGGCGACGGCGAGGGCGAGGGCCCCTCCGGAGCCGCCCTCGCCGATGATCGTCGCGATCACCGGCACGGTGAGGCGCGCCATCCGCAGCATCGTCTCGGCGATTGCGCGCGCCTGCCCCCCCTCTTCCGCGGCGATACCGGGGTAGGCGCCGGGCGTGTCGACGAAGGTGAGCACGGGCAGCCCGTGCCGCTCCGCCAGCTTGAAGAGGCGCTGAGCCTTGCGGTAGCCCTCAGGCCGCGCCATGCCGAAGTTGTGCACCGTCTGCTCGTCGAGAGTGCGGCCCTTCTGGTGGCCGACGACGAGGACGGCGCGGCCACGGAACCAGCCGAGACCGCCGACGATCGCCGGGTCGTCGGCGCGCAGGCGGTCGCCCTTGAGCTCCTCGAAGCCGTCGATCAGGTAGTGGATGTAGTCACGGGTGCGCGGGCGCTCCTTGTGCCGCGCGATCTCGACCGTCACCCACGTGTCATGGCGCCGGCTCTCGTGCCGGAGGCTCTTCAGCCGCCCCTGGATCTTGTCGATCTCCTCCGACAAGTGAACGCCGGGCATGAGCGGCAAGCGTCCGAGCTCGCTCAAGCGTTGCCTGAGCCAGCCGGCCTGTGCGTCCTGCTGGCGCTTCTGATCCTTCTCCGCGGTCAGGTTCCTCACCCCCTCCCAACAGTCGCAGGTAGTTGCCGACCCGCTCGCGGAGGTCCTTGCGCGCGACGACCGCGTCGAGGTGGCCCAGGTTTAGGTTGCGCTCGGCGCTGCCGAAGCCCTCCGGCAGCGCCTCCCGCGTGGTCTCGGCGATCACGCGCGGACCCGAGAAGCTGAGCAACGCTCCCGGCTCGGCGATACACACGTCGGCCAGCGTGGCGAAACTCGCGACGACGCCCCCGGTGCAAGGGTCGACGAGGACAGCCACGAAGGGCGACGTGGCCTCGTTGATGAGGTCCACGGCGCAGCTCGTCTTGGCCATCTGCATCAGGCTGAGGATGCCCTCCTGCATGCGCGCACCGCCGGAGCTGCAGACTGCCACGAGTGGCAGGTCTTCTCCGGCGGCGAGCTCGGCGCTGCGCCAGAGCTTCTCGCCGACGACGCTGCCCATACTGCCGCCCATGAAGCCGAAGTCCATGACGGCGAGCACACACGGCGTGCCGTCGATGCTCGCCGCTCCCGTGACGATCGCCTCCGAGAGGCCGGTCTTGGCTTTGGCCGCGCGTAGCCGCTCGGGGTAGCTCTCGATGTCGGTGAAGTCGAGGGGGTCGAGCGTCGCGACCATCGTCCAGAGTTCGCGAAAGGTGCCTTCGTCGGTGAGCTGTCGGATGCGCTCGCGTGCGCCGATGCGCAGATGATGACTGCAGTGCGGACACACCATGAGGTTATCGCGGACCTCGCGGTTGCGGGCGCCCTCGTGACAGGAGGGGCAAGCCCACTCGGGCTTGGCGGGCCCGTTGTCGCGGCGCTCGATCTCGAGGGTGACGTTCATGGGTGCGTGGCATTCATGGGTGCGTGGCTGCCCTCAGCGGCGAAGCCGGGTCGCGAAGATGGCCTCAGCCGTCGTAGCGGCGAAAGACGAGTGCGACATTGTGGCCGCCGAAACCGAAGCTGTTGCTGGCGGCCACGTCGACCTTGTGGAAGCGCGACACGAGCGGGACGTAGTCGAGGTCGCAGTCCGGGTCGGGGTCGGTGAGGTTGATGGTCGGCGGGACGAGACTGTTGACGATGGTGAGGACGGTGGCCACGGCCTCGATGGCGCCGGCAGCGCCGAGGCAGTGGCCGATCATGGACTTGTTGGACGAGATGGGGATCTCATAGGCGTGCTCGCCGAGCGCCGACTTGATGGCGCGGGTCTCGGCGACGTCGCCGGCGCCGGTCGCCGTGCCGTGCGCGTTGACGTAGTCGACGTCGGACGGCTCGAGCCCGGCCTCTTTGAGCGCCAGGAGCATGGCGCGAGCCTGCGACTCGCCGGTCTCGTCCGGCAGCGTCATGTGAAACGCGTCACTGCTCATGCCGCTACCGGCCAGCTCGGCGTAGATGTGGGCGCCGCGGGCCTGGGCGTGCTCCAGCTCCTCGAGCACCAGAGTGCCGGCGCCCTCTCCGACCACGAAGCCGTCGCGGTTGGCGTCGAACGGCCGGGAGGCGCCATGAGGATCGTCGTTGCGGGTGCTCAGGGCGCGCGCGGCCGCGAACCCAGAGACGCCGACGGGGCTGATCGGCGCTTCGCTGCCGCCGGCGAACATCACGTCGGCGTCGCCATGACGGATGATCCTCGCCGCGTAGCCGATCGCGTCGGAGCCGGCGGCACAAGCCGTGCAGGTCGCGCTGAGCGGGCCTTTGGTGCCCAGCTCGAGCGAGACGTGTGCCGCGCCCATGTTGGGGATCATCATCGGGACGAGCAGCGGGTTGGTGCGGTTCGGTCCCTGATTGAGCAGTTTGTCGGTCTCGGTGTGGAGCGTCTGCAGGCCACCGACGCCACTGCCGACCACCGCCCCGGTCCGTTCCGCCTCGAGGTGGGCATCGAACTCCGCGTCGGCGGCGGCGTTCTTGGCCGCCGCGACCGCGTAGCGGCTGAAGAGGTCGAGCCGGCGCACCTTGCGCTTGTCGATGTACGCCTCGGCGTCAAAGCCCTGGACCTCTGCGGCGATGTGTACCTTGTAGTCGGTGGTGTCGAAGCGCGTGATCTGCCCGACCCCGGATTCGCCGGCGACGAGGCGACGCCAGAAGATGTCGACGTCGTTGCCGATCGGCGAGATCACGCCGAGGCCGGTGACGACGACCCGCCGGTTCTGTGCCATGCTGCGCTCCACCACGCCTCCGCTAGATTCCCAGGCCGCCGTCGACCGGCAGGACGACACCGGTGATGAACCGCGCCTGCGGTGAGGCCAGGTAGACCACAGCACCGGCGACGTCGTCGGTGGTGCCGATACTCTTGAGAGGTGTCGCGTCCACGATCAGCTGTCTCGTCTCTTCGGGTAGCGCCTGGGTCATCGGCGTGTCGATGTAGCCGGGAGCTATGGCGTTGACGCGCACGCCGCGCGCGCCGAGCTCCTTGGCCAGCGACTTGGTGAGGCCGATGATGCCCGCCTTGGCCGCCGCGTAGTTGGCCTGGCCCGCGTTGCCGCGACGGCCTACGACGCTGGAGAGATTGATGATACAGCCCGCACGGCGGCGGAACATCCGGCGCGCCGCCGCTTTGCTGACGAGAAAGGTCCCGCGCAGGTGCGTCGCGATGACCGCGTCGAAGTCGGCGGGGTCCATCATCATGGCGACGTTGTCGCGCGTGATGCCGGCATTGTTGACGACGATGCCGAGCGGCCCTAGCTCCTTTTCGGCGCGCTCGACCATGTCGTTCACCTGCTGCTCGTCGGAGACGTCGCCCATCACGACGAGGCCCTTGCGCCCGAGCTTCTCGATCTCGGCGACGACCGCGGCGCAGGCGTCCTCGCCGGCGAAGTCGTTGACGGCCACGTCGGCGCCGGCGCTCGCGAGCGCCAGCGCGATGGCGCGGCCGATCCCACGGCCGGCGCCCGTCACGAGTGCGGTCACGCCGGTCAGGTCCAGTTCTACAGTCACACGTCCTCCAAGTAACGGCCGTCGGCGCGCAGAGCCGCCAGCGTCTCCGCGTCGGAGACGCGAGCCGCCAGGGCCTGCGGCTCTATGCGCTTGACGAGGCCGGTGAGCACGGCGCCCGGGCCGACCTCCAAGAATGAATCATATCCCGCTGCAAACAGGGTGCTCACCGTCTGCGAGAAGCGCACCGGTGAGACGAGCTGCCGCTGGAGCAGCTCGGGGAATCCGGCGTTCTCGAAATCGACGGTGCAGGCGGAGAAGAACGCCGGTTCGGGCGTGCGCCACGGAGTGGTCTCGAACGCCTCCTTGAGCGGCGGGAGGGCCGGCTCGACCAGCGGCGAGTGGAAGGCACCGCTGACGGCGAGCGGGATCACCTTGCGGGCGCCGGCGGCCTTCGCCCTGTCGGCCAGTTCGTCCAGAGCGGCCTTCGTGCCGCTCACCACGACCTGGCCGGGGCTGTTGAAGTTGGCCGGCCAAACGCCGCCCTGCTCGGCGCAGAGCGCCTCGACCGCGGCGTCGTCCATGCCGATGATCGCCGCCATGCCGCCGGGGTTGGCGTCGGCGGCGCGCAGCATCTCCTGACCGCGCCGCCGCACCAGTCGCAGCGCGTCCGTGAACTCGACGGCGCCCGTGGCGACCAGTGCCGAGAACTCGCCGAGGCTGTGCCCCATGGCGACGCTGAAGCGCAGACCGTCACGGCGCAGGATCCGGAACATGCCGACCGAGGCGGCGAGCAGCGCCGGCTGGGTGAAGTCCGTGCGCCCCAGTTGGTCTACCGGGCCGTCGGCGCACAGACCCTCGAGGTCGTAGCCGAGCACCTCTGTCGCCTGCGCGTAGGTCTCGCGCATCAACGGGTCGGCGGAGCACAGGTCGCAACCCATGCCGACGGCCTGCGACCCCTGACCCGGGAACATGACGACCAGATTCTTCACGAGGGCTGCTACAGCTCCCACTTCGTGAGACACGAGCCCCAAGTGAGCCCGGCCCCGAAGCCGGCCATGAGCAGCGTGTCGCCCTTCTTGAGGCGGCCGTTCTGGCTGGCTTCGTGCAGGCAGATCGGGATCGAGGCGCACGACGTGTTGCCGTAGCGGTCGAGGTTGGCGAACACCTGGCCCTCGCGCATCCCCAGCCGCCGCGACGCCGACTCGATGATGCGGATGTTGGCCTGATGCGGCACGAAGAGGTCGACGTCCTCGACGCCGATGTCGGCGTCGCTCAGCACCTTCTGGCACGAGTCGACCACGGTGCGCGTCGCGAACTTGAACACCTCGCTGCCAGTCATGTGCATGGCGTGCTCGTGCTGTCGCACCGTCTCGTAGGTCGCCGGCATGCGGCTGCCGCCGGCCGGCACCAGCAGGCTGGAGGCGCCGCTGCCGTCGTTGCCGAGGTCGAAGCTGAAGATGCTGCCGTTGTCCGTCGGCTGCACGAGCACCGCGCCGGCGCCGTCGCCAAAGAGCACGCAGGTGCTGCGATCCTCCCAGTCGACCATCTTGCTGAGCACCTCGGCGCCGACCACGAGGACGTTCGAGTAGATGTTGGCGGAGACGAACGCCGTGGCGATGGCGAGTCCGTAGACAAAGCCGGTGCAGCCCGCCTGCACGTCGAAGGCCCCGGCCTTGGTGGCGCCGATCTTGTCGGCGACGATCGACGCCGTGGCCGGCATGATGTGGTCCGGCGAGATCGTCGTGACGATGACGAGATCGAGCTCGTCCGCGGCGAGAGACACCGACTC
>JBBQFA010000182.1:0-5739 GCA_038321515.1 Thermoleophilia bacterium
ACCTTTGCTCCTCCACGCAAGACGACGTACTCGGTGTACACCGCGGGCTTCAAGTCCATGATCTACTCGGACCGCCGGATCAAGACGCCGCTGAAGCGCGTGGACTTCGACCCCAACGGCGAGCGCAACCCGCAGAACCGTGGCAAGTCGGCCTACGAGCGCATCTCCTGGGACGAGGCGCTCGACATCGTCTCGAGCGAGATCGCGCGCGTAACGAAGACCTACGGCAGTTCCGCCATCAGCGGCATGACCTCGTCTCACCACAACTGGGGCATCGTCGGCTACAAGATGGGCCCGTTCATGCGCTTCATGAACTGCATTGAGGCCACTCCCGTGTTCGACAACCCGGACAGCTGGGAGGGCTGGCACTGGGGCGCCATGCCGATGTGGGGCAACAGCCACCGTCTCGGCATCCCCGAGCAATACGACCTTCTCGAGGACGCGCTCAAGCACACCGAGATGATCGTCTTCTGGTCGGCTGACCCCGAGTCCACCGGCGGCGGCATCTACTCCGCCTTCGAGAGCACGTCGCGGCGCTTCTGGATGAAGGAACTGGGCATCAAGATGGTGTTCGTAGATCCCTACTACAACCCCACCGCCGAACTCTTCTCCGACAAGTGGTTCGCGCCGCGGCTCGGTACCGACGTGGCGTTCGGCCTCGCGATCGCTCACACCTGGCTCGCCGAGGGCACCTACGACAAGGACTACATCGCGAAGCGCACGACCGGCTTTGACGAGTGGAAGGACTACGTCCTCGGTAAGACCGACAACGTGCCCAAGACGCCGGAGTGGGCCGAGGTCGAGTGTGGCATCCCAGCCCGTCAGATCCGCGCCCTGGCCCGCGAGTGGGGCGCCAAGAAGGTCATGCTCGCCGCCGGCGGTCTCGGCGGCTGGGGCGGCGCCTGCCGCTCGGCAACCGGCAACGAGTGGGCGCGCACCATGGTCGCGCTCGCGGCGATGCAGGGCTATGGCAAGCCTGGCGTCAACATCTGGGGCACCTCGCAGGGTGCGCCCTCGGACTGCTCCTTCGTGTTTCCCGGCTACGCCGAGGGCGGCATCTCGGGCGACCCCGAGAAGTCGGCGGCGGCCTACCGGTTCCTCTACCGCATGTTCCCGCACAGCTCGGGGCGAAAGCCGACGGTGAACGTCCACGACTCCACCGAGGGCCAGGCGATACCGCGCCTGCGCATCCCCGAGGCGATGATGCACGAGCGTTTCGAGTGGCGCGGCAAAGGCTTCTCGGGTTCGTCCATCCAGAGCCAGATGCAGAAGTACGAGTATCCAGCGCCGGGCTACCCGTTCATCACCATGTACTGGCGCTACGGCGGCTCGTTCTTCGGCACCATGCAGCAGACCAACCGCTACGTTAAGGCCTATCGCGAGGGCGGCGTGCGCACCGTGGTCAACCAGTCCATCTGGATGGAGGGCGAGGCCAAGTTCGCCGACATCGTCCTGCCGGCCTGCACCAACTTCGAGCGCTGGGACGTGAGCGAGTTCGGCAACTGCTCGGGCTACATCCCGGACAACCATACCCAGACCAGCCATCGCGTCATCGTCTTTCAGAAGAAGTGCATCGAGCCGCTCGGCGAGAGCAAGTCCGACTACGACATCTTCGCTGCCGTCGCCGAGCGCATGGGCATGGGCGATGCCTTCACTGAGGGCGGCATGGACGAGTACGACTGGTGCAAGGCGTACTTCGAGGCGACCGACCTCCCCAAGAACATCACCTGGGACGAGTTCGAGAAGAAGGGCTACTACGTCGTGCCGATGCCCGACGACTACAAGTCCACGCCGGCGATGCGCTGGTTTGCCGAGGGACGCAAGCGGGACACGCCCGACTGGGGTCCGCGGCCCGGCGACACCGTCGGTTTCGAGGGCCTGCAGACGGCGTCCGGCAAGATCGAGTTCGTCAGCTCCGCCCTCAAGCGCCTCGAGATGGACGTGGTCGACCCCGAGCGGCCGGCCATGGGTCCGCAGTTCATCCCCAGCTGGGAGGGGCACCACACCACCGAGCTGTACGGCAAGTACCCACTGCAGATGGTGAGCCCGCATCCGCGCTTCAGCTTCCACACCATGGGCGACTCCAAGGAGAGCTGGCTCAACGAGATCGAGGAGCACCGCATTCTGCACGACGATGGGCACTCCTACTGGGTGATACGGCTGAACAGCAAGGACGCCGAGGCGCGCGGGCTCGCCGAAGGCGACCTTGTGCGCGCCTTCAACGACCGCGGCGCCGTGGTCCTCTCCGTGCAGCTGACCGAGCGTGTCGCTCCCGGCACGGTGCACGCCTACGAGAGCTGCGCCGAGTACACGCCGCTCGGCGAGCCCGGCGACTCGACCGACATCGCCGGCTGTGTGAACATCCTCACCAGCAAGCGGTACATCACGCCGACTTCGACGGCGATGTCCAACAACTCATGCCTGATCGAAGTCGAGAAGTGGCAGGGGGAGGCCCAATGAAGAAGTGGCACCTGATCGTCGACGTGGCCCGTTGTCACGACTGCAACGACTGCTTTCTGGCCGACAAAGACGAGTTCGTCGACAACGAGTTCCCACCCTACTCGGCGGCCCAGCCGAGGCGCGGCCACCGCTGGATGCACATCAAGCGCAAGGAGCGCGGCCAGTACCCGATCGTACAGACCGCTTATCTGCCGATGCCCTGCATGCACTGCGACGAGGCGCCGTGCCTCACCGCCGACGGCGCCGTCTACAAGCGCGAGGACGGCCTCGTGATCATCGACCCGGTCAAGGCGGCCGGCCGCAAGGAGATCGTCAGCAGCTGCCCGTACTCGGCGATCTACTGGAACGAGGAGAAGCAGCTGGCGCAGAAGTGCACCGGCTGCGCCCACCTGCTCGACGACGGCTGGACGGAGACGCGCTGCAGCCAGGTCTGCCCGACCGAGGCGATCAAGCTGGTGATGGCCGAGGACGCGGAGATGGCGAAACGCGCGGCTGATGAGGGCCTCGAGCGCTACCGCGACGCGCTCGGCACCGAGCCGCGTGTGTACTACAAGAACCTCTACCGCTGGGAGAAGGCCTTCATCTCCTGCTCGGTCGTCTTCGGCGACAGCGACGAGTGTGGCGAGGGCGCCGTGCTGACCGTGGAGCTCGACGGCGCCGTGGTCGGGGAGAACTCGGCCGACATCTTCGGCGAGGCGCTCGTCGACCGCCTCGATCCGGGCAAGGAGTACACGGCCAAAGTCGCCGCGGCAGGCTACAATCCGGTTGAGATGACGATCACCGTGGACAAGAGCGTCAACGCCGGTACGGTGGTGCTCGAGAAGGCGTGAGCGCCGGCCGGAGTCGCCTGACACCGGCCTTCGGACTTTGCACGCTGCGGCTCGCGGAGGGTCGTCCCCCGACGCTCCTCAACGCGCAGCCGCCTGTGGCCGTCGCGTTCACGGGACCTCTTGGGGCGCCGTCCCGCAAGCGGGACGGCGCCCCTTGTCTTGCTCCGCGCCGGTCCAACGCCGCCGTCTTGACGAAGGCCCCCTGGCTTCATAGGCTGTACCGTGAAGCGGACTAAGCGTTCCGTTGAACGGAACAGTAGCGCCGGGTGCCCAGGTCGTCTCAGCCCGGCTCGAGAAGGGCGGCCAGACGATGGCAGACGCGCAGATCAAAGCGGCAGTGGCTGACAAACGCCTCAAGGCCACGCTGGCGGGCCTGGACGTGCTGCTCAGGGTGACCGCCAGGCGTTATCCCGCGTTCGCGGCGCGGCTGCGCGAGCGCGACCTCACGGTGCTGATCACGCTGCGCGACCGCTCGCTCGGCCGGTACTACACCATCCGGGCCGGCAAGGTCCGTTCCAGGGCCGGCATCCACCCGTCGCCGGACGTCGTCATGATCTTCGAGTCGGCCGGGATCGCGAACCGCCTGATGAAGCCCAACCGCGACTACCTCGAGTTCGTCAGCGCTCTCAAGAGCTTTCAGATGGGGATGGAAGGTTCGGACGAACTGGGCGTCTGGTTCTCGCAGACCCTCCAGATGATGCTCACCGCCGGCACCCGGTACGGCACCGACGTGGGCGGCGGCGTCACCCGCTTCACCAACAACACCAACGGCGGGCCTGTCTTCGTCTACGTCAAGGACGGACGCATCCTGCGCATCACGCCCATCGAATTCGATGAGACCGACGCGCAGCCGTGGACGATCACCGCGCGCGGCCGCAGCTTTACCCCGCCGCGCAAGACCACGGTCACGTCGCACACCATGGCGTGGAAGTCCCTCGTCTACTCGCCCGACCGCATCCTCCACCCGATGAAGCGGGTCGACTTCGACCCGAACGGCGAGCGCAACCCGCAGAACCGCGGCACGTCGGGGTACGAGCGCATCAGCTGGGACGAGGCCCTCGACATCGTCGCCGGCGAGCTGACACGCGTGAAGCGCGAGCACGGCCCCGGCGCCATCATGAACGGCAGCGGCTCGCACCACACCTGGGGCATGCTCGGCTACTGGCTCAGCGCTCGCATGCGCTTCTTCAACCTTCTCGGCTGGACTCCGGTCGAGCACAACCCTGACAGCTGGGAGGGGTGGTACTGGGGCGCCGCGCACCACTGGGGCCAAAGCGCCCGCAATGGTGGCGCCGAGACCTACAGCACCGTCGAGGACTGCCTCGAGAACTGCGAGATGGTCGTGTTCTGGTCGTCCGATCCAGAGGCGACCAGCGGCGTCTACGGCTCCCACGAAGGCACCATCCGCCGCCAGTGGCTCAAGGAGCTCGGCATCCCCTTCGTGCACATCGACCCGTTCTGCAACCACACCGCCGGCTTCATGGGCGGCAAGTGGATCGCGCCGCGCCCGGGCACCGACAGCGCCATGGTGCTGGCCATCGCCCACGTCTGGATGACCGAGGGCCTGTACGACGAGGAGTACGTCGCCGGCCGCACTGTCGGTTTCGAGAAGTGGAAGGCCTACGTGCTCGGCGAAGAGGACGGCGTGCCCAAGACGCCGGACTGGCAGGAGGCCGAGACCGGTGTGCCCGCGCGCGACCTTCGCGCGCTCGCGCGCGCGTGGGGCAAGAAGAGGACGTATCTCGCCGCTGGCGGTCTGATCGGCTTCGGCGGCGCCTGTCGCACCGCCACTGGCGCGGACTGGGCGCGCGGCATGGTCTGCCTCATGGCCATGCAGGGGCTGGGTAAGCCCGGCGTGAACATGGGCTGCCTGCAACAGGGCACGCCGGTCGACACGCGCTTCTTCTTCCCCGGCTACGCTGAGGGCGGCTTCTCCGGCGACATCACGAAGACGGCCGCGAGCATC
The DNA here is from genome assembly GCA_038321515.1 of Thermoleophilia bacterium. GTDB lineage: Bacteria > Actinomycetota > Thermoleophilia > UBA2241 > UBA2241 > CAIXSE01. The sequence goes on from JBBQFA010000182.1 coordinate 5,257, forward strand.
AACATGTATCAGCGCATGCCGCAACTCGCGACCTTGAACACAGTGAACCAGGTCGTGCCCCGGCTCAAGATCCCGGAGGCGATCATGGACGGGCACTGCGAGGGCTACCCGACCGACCCGAAGACGATCGAGGGTCAGTTCCAGCGGTACGAGTACCCGGCGCCGGGCCACTCCGAGGTCAAGCTCTACTACAAGTACGGCGGCTCGCACTTCGGCACCATGCCCGACGGCAACCGCTTCGCCCGCATGTACCGCTCGGACAAGCTCGAGTGCGTCGTCAACCAGTCGATCTGGATGGAGGGCGAGACCGAGTTCGCCGACGTTATCCTGCCTGCTTGCACCAACTTCGAGCGCTGGGACTTCAGCGAGTTCGCCAACTGCGGCGGCTACATCCAGCACTCCTTCACCCAGTGCAACCACCGCGTCGCCGTGATGCAGCACAAGTGCATCGAGCCGCTCGGCGAGTCGCGCTCGGACTACCAG
>JBBQFA010000183.1:0-5721 GCA_038321515.1 Thermoleophilia bacterium
GTGGCCGCGCCCACCCGCAGGCCGACGGTCCGCGGGCGCGGCCCGTACCCGGCGGTCTCGGTCTCGAGCACCTGCCGGTACTCGGGGTGCACGCCGGCAGAGAGGACGACCTCGCCGCGCCGCGTCTGCACGCCGGCAAGCACGGATGCCTCGGCGAGCGCCGTGCCGCCGTCGTACATGGAGGCGTTGCTCACGTCCATGCCGGTCAATTCACAGATCGCCGTCTGATACTCGAAGATCGTCTGCAGCACGCCCTGGCTGCGCTCCGGCTGGTAGGGCGTGTACGCGGTGAGGAACTCGCCGCGGCTGACGACCGCGTCGACGACGGCCGGCACGTAGTGGTCGTAGATGCCGGCGCCGAGAAAGCTGACGAGCTGCGTCGCCGGGACGTCCTTGCCGGCGAGGCGGCGCAGCTCGGCTGCGACCTCGGCCTCACTGAGGCCGGCGGGCAGCGCCAGCGGCTCCCGCCGGCGCACGGCCTCGGGGATCTCGGCAAAGAGGTCGTCGATGCTGGTGGCCCTGACGGCCGCCAGCATCTCGGCGACATCGCCGCGGCTGTGGGGGACGTACCCGGTGGCGGTCACGGCGCTCAGGCCTCGTCGAGGAACTTCTTGTAGGCAGCCGCATCCATGAGCTCGCCCAACTGGCCGGGTGCGGTCATGCGGATGCGGATCAGCCAGCCCTCTCCGTAGCAGTCCTCGTTGACGCGCTGCGGCTCATCCTGCAGGGCATCGTTGACCTCGACGACCTCCCCTGTAAGCGGGGAGAAGACCTCGCTCACGGCCTTGACCGACTCGAGCTCGCCGTACGGCTTGTCCGCGGTGATCTGGTCGCCGACCGCGGGCAGCTCCGCATAGACGATCTCGCCGAGCGCGTCCTGCGCGAACCAGGTGATGCCGAAAACGGCGTCCTCGGCGTCGACTCGCACCCAATCGTGTTCCTTGTAGTAGCGCAGTTCCTGTGGATATGTCTCGTCGGCCATGGTCTCTCCTTGTCGGCGCCGCAGGCGCTCACTGTCGACTCTCGAACCTGCCCGGGGCGCGCAGCGAAGAAACGCGCTCGGGAGATCCGCCGCTCCCGGGCCGGCAACCAAAAAAGACAGGGTGGAATATCCACCCTGTCTGACGGCCGGCACCGCGGCGGCGGCGCCTTGTCATCCGGGGGCCCGTCCGGCCGCGCTCCGTTTGCCTGAGAGTTTCGGCGCTTGCGGCGCCTTGCCCCTTCGGCGCCCGTCTCGAAGACGGGCTCTCGCGCGGCTTTCGCTCGGGCTGCTTCGCACCGGCTCAGCCGGTCCACTGTAGCACCGCCAGAACCCATGGCACAACGCCGCCATGCCCTCGTCACTCGACGGTGAACACTCGCCAAGTGCTGTAGGACTGGGCGTGGGCTTCGTCGGCGGGGTGGACCGCCTGGACACGCCAGGAGCCGGCGGCGGCGAGACGCGCATGACCGACGTACCGTGTGCGCGCCCCGGCATCACGATTCAGCGCGTCGGCGGTGAGCTTGGTCACCCACGCGCGCCCGGCACCGCGCCGCTGAAACACGAGGTCGATGCTGTTCGCGCCCTCGGCATGAAGCGGCGTGAGGTAGCCGGTGACGGTGACCTGGTCGGCCTTGTGCACCCTCGCCGGCATCTTCGGCGGCGTCACCGCGGCGTGAGGCGCGACGCGGAGCGCCGCGCTCCGCGCCGCCAGGTACCGGCGCCCGACAGCCTGGTCCGGCGGTGGCGCGAAGAGCACACGCAGCGTGTCGCGCTCCGTGGATGTGAAGTCGAGCGCCGCCCGGCCGGCGCGATCGGTCACGCCCAGATGCGTCTCGACCCACCTCTCACCCTGCCGGCGCTGGAACTCCACGAAGGCGCCCCGCAGCGGCGTCCCCGACGCGTTCGTGAGCGTCGCCGTCAGCTGCGCGGCGGCGCCCCATGTGGGCGTCGCGTGCTTCACGGTCATGACGAGTGCCGGCAGGTGGTCGCTGACGGCGATCCCGCGCGCCGGGGCGACCAGCTGCTCGGTGTCGTAGCGGTCAAGGTCGAAGCTAGGTACGACCTCGCCGGGGCCGAGCGCACGGCGCTCGCGGGTGGCGAGGTCGTACCGGTACGTCACCGTCCCGGCGCCGCCCTCCTCGGTCCAGTAGGCGGCGCCGCTCGCGGCGCCATACTGCAGCGGAGGGCTCGTGGTCGCGATCTCGGCGCGTGGCAGCTCCGGCGGCCGAAACTGCGCCGTCCGCGGGTTGGTCTTCAGAAAGGCGACTGGGTCGACGAACCCGCCGTGGTCGGCCCAGGCCTTCGGCACATGCCCGGCGTATGGGTTGCCGTCGCTGTACTTCGCGCCCGGATGGATGCTGAAGTGCAGGTGCTTGCAGCCGTTGACTCTGGCGATGACGTCGCCGGCCTGCACGCGCTCCCCCTCTTTGAAGAGCAGCCCGTACACGTGGCCGTACAGAGCGTGGAACTTCTGCCCAGCGGCCGTGGTGTGGGTGATGATCATGCAGCCCCCGTTGCTGCCGCCGACCCCGTACCCACCGGCGTCGGCGCGAGAGATGAAGACGACGCCGTCACCGACCGCGTACACGGGATGCCGGTACGAGCTGGGCATGTCCTGGGCGACGTGCAGGTACGCGCCGCGCGGCTGCAGCCAGCTGTCCCAGCCCTGGAAGTCCTCCGTACCGATGGGCCAGAACCAGCCGCCGGTGCCCGGCTTGGGCACGGCTGCGAGCGCGGCGCGAGCGCCCTCACCGGGAGGGCCGCCATCAGTCGATTCGGGGAGGAAGGTGGAGACCGGCTCGAGTGACGACGGCGCGGCCGGCTGCGGCGGTGCGGCTGCGCCCGCCGCCCCGGCGAGCGCCGAGCCAAGGGCTGCGCCGAACACAAGGCCCACCACGAGAAGGACAAGCGCCAGTCCCGACGCGACGGCGAGGAGCCGTCTGTCTGTTGTCGCACGGTCAGTCACCAAGCAAGGAGTATGCCACGGCCAGAGGCCGAGCGCCCGCCGGCCACCTACCCCACCGGCACGCCCAGCGTGAAGAAGAAGGTCGCGCCCTCGCCCACGGCACCCTCGGCCCAGCAGCGTCCGCCCAGCCGCGTCGCGATCCTCTGCACGATGGCCAGGCCGATTCCCGTGCCCGGGAACTCGTCGGGCCCGTGCAGCCGCTGGAAGGGCTGGAACAGCTTGTCGACGTAGGCGGCGTCGAAGCCGGCGCCGTCGTCGCGCACCCAGAAGACGCGCTCGCCGTCGAGCCGCGTCTCGGCGAAATCGATGTGCGCGTCCTCCTCCTTGCCGGTGAACTTCCAGGCGTTGCCCAGCAGGTTCTCGAGGAGCGCCTCGAGCAGACCGGCGTCGCTGTGCGCCATGCATCCCGCGGCGATGGTCGCCTCCACCTGCCGCTCGGGATCCTCGCCCTTGAGGCGCCCGACGATCTCCGCCGCCAGCCGGCTGAGGTCGACGTCGGTGACGTTCATCTGACGACGGGAGAGCCTCGACAGAGAGAGCAGATCGTCGATCAGCCGCCCCATCTTCTGGGCCGCGGCGCGCACGCGCTCGAGGCTGTCGCGACCGTCCCCGTCGAGCGCCTCCTGGTAGTCCTCGATGAGGATCTGGCTGAAGCCGTCGATGGCGCGCAGCGGCGCGCGCAGGTCGTGCGAGATCGAGTAGGCGAACGCCTCGAGCTCCTGGTTGGCCGCCTGGAGTTGCGCCGTGCGCTCGCTCACGAGGCGCTCGAGGTCGGCGTTCAGACGGCGGATCTCCTCTTCCGCGTGCACGCGCTCGGTGATGTCGTGAAAGACGACGACGCCCGCCGTGACCACGTCGTCGGCGTCGCGGATCGGAGCGGCGCGCGCCAGCACCAGACGATCGTCGTGGTCGTCGCGCCTGATGATGAACTCGGCCTCCGACGTCTCGCCGTACATGACGGCGCGAGCCAGGGGGACCTCGTCCGCGTCGTAAGGAGTGCCGTCGTGATGCAGGATGCGCCAGCGGGCGACGTAGTCGGCCGCCGAGGCCTGATCGACACCCTCGGCGTCAGAGGGGCCGCGGATCAACAGGCCGGCCTGATTGACGTAGCGGAGCCTGCCGTCCGGGGCGTCGGCGATCGCGATGCCGGCCAGACTCTGGTCCATGGCCGCCTGGAGCAGCGCGCGCGACTCCCGCAACTCGTCGTCCGCGCGCTTGCGCTCCGTGAGGTCGAAGCAGATACCGGTCATGCGCAGCGGCGCGCCGGATTCGTCATAGGAGGCGGCGCCGAGCGCCGCGATCCAGACTTCGTCACCGTCGGGGCGCACGATGCGGTATTCATTGTCGAGCGCGACATGCTGCTCGACCGCCTCGGATATCCGCGCCTCCGCGGCCTGGAGATCGTCGGGATGAAGGATCGCCCGCCAGGTGTCGAACGAGGCTTCTGCGTCCGGCGGCAGGCCGAACAGCGTGAGGAACTCCGGCGACCAGGTGAGCCGGCCCGAGGCCATGTCCCAGTCCCAGATACCGGCGCCGGCGGCGCGCTGCGCCAGCGACAGCAGTTGGCCCGTCGCACGCAGGTCCTCTTCGGCCCGCTTGCGCTCGGTGACGTCCTCAAAGATGGTTGCGAACCGTCCAGCGCCGAGAGAATATGCGTTGATGGCGTAGTGGCGTCCCAGTGGCTCCGAGTACTGCTCGAACGAGACGGCCTTGCCCGCCAGTGCCACGTCGCCGTAGACCGCGATGAAGGGAGTCTCCCCCACGCCGGGCAGGATCTCCGTCACGCGCTTCCCGACGATGTCGGCGATGCGGAGCCCGGTGCTGGCCTCGAACGCCGGGTTCGCGTCCAAAAAGACGTAGTCGATCGGCGTGCCGTCATCGTCGAGCACGATCTCGTGCAACGCCACGCCGAGCATGGAGTGCTCGAAGAGGCCGCGGAATCGGGCTTCGCTCTCGTTCAACTCCCGGTGCTCCCGCATGCGCTCCGTGACGTCGAGAAACGCGGCCATGGCGCCGAGAGGCGCGCCGGCGTCATCCAGGATCAGGCTCGTCGTGATCTGGGCGACGAACTCCGAACCGTCCTTTCTTCTCGCGGTCAGCTCGCCGCTCCAGCCGCCGGTCTTCAGCATGGCCGCCTCGATCTCGGCGGCGTCACGCTGGGCCTCCCAGAAGCCGACGGCCGGACGCCCGATCACCTCGCCCTCGTCGTCATAGCCCCACAGAGCGAGAAAGGCGGGGTTGACGTAAGTGAGGAGGCGGTCCGGACCGACGATGGCGATCGCATTGATGGATGACTCGATGGCGCGATGACGTATCGTCAGCTGCTCGCTCGCCCGACGCAGTTCCGTCACGTCCTTCGCCCGCACGGCGACACCGATGACCGCTGCGGCGGCATCCGTCACCGGGTCGTGCGTGACCTCGTAGAACCGGCGGCCACGAAGGGAGTCTCCGGAGTAGGCGGACTCGACGAGCCGCTCGCCACGGAGCGCGCGCTCGAGGTTGCGGCGCGCACCATCACGGTCCTCTGCCACCGTCTGGTAGCCGAGGATGCTCCGGCCCAACTCGATCTCGCAGCCGTACAGGGCCTTCATGGTCGCCGCATGGCGTGCGTTGAATAACGTGTAGAGGAAGTCCGTGTCGACGGAGAAGAACATTGAGTCGTCGCCTTCGACGATCGCGCGCAAGATGGCCGCCTCGTCGCCGCCCGCCGGCGGCGGCGTCTCGTTCTCCGAGCCTTCGGACGGGAGCACTGGTCGGTCGTCTGCTGCTGGCG
>JBBQFA010000184.1:0-5704 GCA_038321515.1 Thermoleophilia bacterium
ACGCCTGCGCCGCCCCCCGGGGTCGCGCTCGCCGGCGAGCTCGACGCCGCCGTCCCGGTGCCGGCCGAGCAGCCCGCGGCGGCGAGCGTCATCGCCAGCAGCGCGCAGGCAATCGTCGCGAGCAGCGCGCCTGCGGCCGGCACCGCGAGCGCGGAGGTGAACCTGCGTCCACTGCGAACGGTCACGCGATCGTCTCCCTGATGATCGGCTTCAGATCGCCGTTCCTGCCAAGCTCTCGGCTTCCCGCCTCACGAACTCGGCCGTCGACACACCAAGGCTAGGCCGGTGGTTCCTTCCGCACAAGCGATCGCGGCCATCGCGGCGGCTTCACGGTCGCCAACGCCAAGGGCATCTATCTGGACCTGCTCGGCTACTTCGGGACGCACCCCGAAAAGCTCTTCGTGGCCATCGTCGCACCGCCGGTGACGGCGCCTGAACCCCGCCGGCGGCCGGGCGCTCGCGGACTGGATCGTCGACCATTGGATCCAGGACTCCGGCTACACGGTCGGCAACGTCTTCGTCTTCGACTACTACAACGTCCTCAGCAGCAAGACCGGCGGCGGCCACGCGCACTTCACCTGCAAGCTCGCGCGCGGCAGGTATCGCTACTGGGTCGAGGCCCGCGACCTGAGCGGGAACGCGGCGCAGGCGCCGCTGGGCAACAACCGCTTCACGGTCAAGTAGGCGGCTGCGCTGCTCCGCTACGGCCGTTTCAGCCCGAGCCGCGCCAACTCGGCGTCGGCCAGGGCGCGGCAGTCGCCGCTCGCGATGTCCCGCCACGGGTCGGGGCTGATCGCGCGCAGCCGGTCCCACGGCATCGTGCCGGCGGCGCTGCGCGCCAGGTACTGCTCGAGCGCTGGGTCGCCTGCGGCGCCCGGCAGCGCCTCCGCGATCGCCCCGACGTACCGGCGCCAGCGGATCCGCGCCGGCACGTAGAGCAGGAGCACGAGCGCGGCAGGCAGGATCCCGACGCCGAGGCCGGCGACGACGGCCGTGCGCATGGTGCCGTCGTGACTCTCCTGACCGCTTGCCCCGACCTCGGCGCCCATCTTCTCGATCTTGCCCGCGAACTCACCGATGCCGCCTCCGACCAGCGGCAGGCCACCGACCACGCCGAGCGCCTGCCCGGTGTCCTTGACTGCTGTGCCGATCTTGACGACGTCGGCGCTGAGCTGCGACTGCGCCTTGATGTCGTGCCAGACAAGGATCCCGAGCGCCGCCCAGACGACGATCCACACGATGACGCCCAGGTCGAGCCAGCGCACGGAGCGCGCGCTGAGGAGCTGCGTGTCGCCTCTCATGGTCCCTCCCGATCGATGCGCCTACTCTACCCGCCGGAAGACGCAACGGCGCCTTGCGGTATGCTCCCAGCGACGAGGAGGTGAGCGTGGCGACACCGCGAGAGGCGGGCTATTGGATGCCGCCGGAGTGGGCCCCGCACGCCGGCTGCTGGATGGCCTGGCCGTGCCGGCCCGAGAATTGGGACGACATCGAGAAGTCTCGCGCGACGTACGTCGCGGTCGCGCGCGCCGTCGCCCGCTTCGAGCCCGTCACGATGACGGCGAACGAGGAGCACGCCGGCGCCGCGCGCAGCGCGCTCGCCGGCGCCGGCGACGTCGATGTGGTGATCGTGCCGAGCGACGACTCGTGGGCTCGCGACTCGGCGCCGACCTTCGTCGCCGACGGCCGCGGCGGGCTCGGCGGCGTGGACTGGCAGTTCAACGCCTATGGCGGCATCTACGAGGAGTACCGCCGGACCGCCAACATGGCGCGGCGGGTCCTCGACCTGCTCGGGGCGAGGCGCTTCGCCGCGCCCCTCGTCCTCGAGGGCGGAGCCGTGCACACGGACGGCGAGGGGACGATCCTGACGACCACCGAGGTGGTGCTCGACCCGAAGAGGAATCCGGGCCTCGGGCAGGCCGACGCCGAGCGGATCCTGTGCGAGTATCTCGGCGCCGAACGCGTCATCTGGCTCACAAGCGCGCTCGACCACGACAACACCGGCGGCCACGTGGACAACCTCGCCTGCTTCACGGGGCCGGGGGTCGTCGCGGCGCTCGGCTGCGCCGACCGCGACGACCCGCAGCACGCCGCCGTTCAGGAGAACCTCGGGCGGCTGCGCGCGGCGGTCGATGCCCGCGGCCGCGCGCTCGAGGTCGTCGAGCTGCAGATACCGGCGCGGCCGGAGTACCGAGGACGCCGGCTCTCACCCAGCTACGTCAACTTCTCCATCGTCAACGGAGGCGTCGTGATGCCGGGCTTCGGTGACCCGGCGGACGAAGAGGCGTGCAGCGTCGTCGCGCGCCTCTTCCCGCGCCGGAGTGTCGTCCAGGTGCCAACGCTCGAGCTGGCCAAGGCCGACGGGGGCATCCACTGCATCACGCAGCAGCAGCCGATCGCTTGATCGCGAGGCCTACGAGGCGCGCGTTCCCGGCGAGCGGCGCGGGCGGGGCGTCCGACGCAACGCGGGCGTGGCATCCGGCGGACGGCGACGTAAACTCGAGCCATGCGCATCGCCTTTCTCGGTGACAGCCTGACCGAAGGGTGGCCTGGGGCCGCCTACTTCCCGCTGCTCGACCGGCGGCTGCCGCGGCACGAGCTCCTGAATCGCGGCCGCGCCGGTGACACGGTCGCCGACCTGTGGACGCGCGTCCGCCACGAGGGCCTTGAGCCGGTCGACCTCGCGTTCATCTGGGTCGGCGCCAACGACGCCGTGATCGGTGCCTGGGACGCCTCGGAGCCGGGCAGCGGCTGGAGCTGGCCCGAGCGGCTGGCGCGCATCCGCCGAGACTACGAGGAGCTGACCGAGTGGGCGGCGGCGAGCACGGCTCGGCTGATGCTCGTGCGGCCGATCATCCTCGAGGCGGCGGGTTCGCTCTGGGAGGAGCGGGCGGCAGAGGTCGGCGGGGCGGTGGCTGAGATCGCGACCGCGCGCAGCGCTTGCCGCGATCTCGACCTGCGCCCCGTCTTTGCCGCCACCCGCGCCGCCGGCCCGTTCACCATCGACGGCGTGCACTTCACCGACGCCGGCGCCGAGGTCGTGGCCGCCGCCTTCGCCGCCGTCATCAACGAGATCGACTCCGAGGAGGACCCGTGAAGCGTCTCTCCAAGCTCGCCCTGGCCGCCGTCGCCGTGAAGGCGGCAGGAGCGGCCTGTGTGTTCTTGGTGGGGCCGCGCCTGCGGCACTGGGGCGCGACCGCCGAAGAGGCGTCGCGCACCCTGCCCGGTGACGACCTCATCTCCGGCGCGATGTACGTGACGACGCGGGCGATCACCATCGCGGCGCCGCCGGCCGACGTCTTCCCCTGGCTGGTGCAGCTCGGCCAGAGCCGCGGCGGTTTCTACACCTACGACGCGCTCGAGAACCTGATGAAGCTCGACATCCACAGCGCCGACCGCATCCACCCCGAGTGGCAGGACCTCAAGGCCGGGCGCGACTACATCACCCTGGACTCGGACGAGTACATGAAGATGACCATCGCGGTGCTCGAGCCGCCGCACGCGTTCGTGGTCCGCAGCGGCGGGCCGGACGACGGGCCGCAGGAGCCGGGCAGCTTGTTCAAGGGCGAGATCGCGGGCTCGTGGGCCTTCGTCGTCGAGCCCGCCGGTTCCGGCGCGTCGCGCCTCAACATCCGCTGGCGCTCGTCGTGGACGCCGACCGTGCCCGCCGCCCTCGCACGGGTCTTCGGCCTGGAGCCCGTGCACTACATCATGGAAGAAGGCATGCTGCGCGGCATCCGCAATCGGGCGGAGCGCGCGGCGACCGCGATCGTCTGAACCGAGGCAGTACCACGGGCGAGGTAGGGCCGGGCGGTGGGCGGCGAGGCCGCAGGCGAGCGCCGCCGCTCGAGGGCCGGCCACCGTCTACCCCCGCCGGGTGACCGTCCTCCCAGCGAGGTAGCCGCGGGCTCCCCCTGCGGTGGCCCGCGCCCGCAGCAATGTCCCCCCGCCGCGCTTGCCGATTCACCACCCCCGGGCGATTCGCCGCTCGCCGCGCCACCGTAGCCTCTCCTCACACACCGTTCAGGAGGAGACGACATGCAGCCGACCATCACCAGAGACCGCGAGCAGCTCGCCCGACAGGGCGATCCCCTCGCCCAGCTGGAGCGCGAGCTCACCCGCGAGCCCCGCTTCGCCGAGCGCGCAGAGGGCCGCGCGGTCGTGACCGCTCGCGGCCTCACGCGCACCTACGGCAAGGGCGACGCCGCCGTGCACGCCCTCGCCGGGGTCGACATCGACATCACCGAGGGCCGCCTCACCGCCATCATGGGCCCCTCGGGCTCGGGCAAGAGCACACTCATGCACATCCTCGCCGGCCTCGACCAGCCCACCGGGGGCCGGGTCAGCATCGACGACGTCGAGATCACCCGGCTCAAGGAGAAGAAGCTCACGCAGCTGAGGCGCGACAAGATCGGCTTCATCTTCCAGAGCTTCAACCTGCTCGCCACGCTGACCGCCGACGAGAACATCGTGCTGCCGCTCTCGCTCGCCCGCCGCAAGGCGGACGAGGTCTGGCGGCGGACGGTCATCGAGGCGGTGGGGCTTCAGGACCGTCTGACCCACCGCCCGGCCGAACTGTCCGGAGGCCAGCAGCAGCGCGTCGCCGTCGCGCGGGCGCTCATCACCCGGCCGGCGGTCCTCTTCGCCGACGAGCCCACCGGCAACCTCGACTCCCGCACCGGCGGCGAGGTGCTCGACCTCCTCCGCCGCAGCGTCGACGAGTTCGGCCAGACCGTGATCATGGTCACCCACGACGCGAACGCTGCCAGCATCGCCGACCGCGTCGTCTTCCTCAAAGACGGCCGCATCGAGCTGGACGAGGACCGCATGGCCCGCGACGCCATCTACGACACCATCAAGAATCTCGAGGTGGCCCGATGACCCGCCTCGCCCTCCGAAGCCTGGCCAGCAGACCGCTCCGGACGGTCCTCACCGTCCTCGCGATCCTGCTCGGCGTGGCGATGATCACCGGCACCTACGTGCTGACCGACCAGATCGACAACGCCTTCTCGAACATCATCCAGACCTCCCTCAAGGGCACCGCCGTGCAGATCGAGCCGAAACGCTCGTTCACCAGCCTCGAGGGCGGGGCGACCCAGACGCTGACCGACGACCTCGTCGCCGCGGTGCTGGCAGTCCCCGGCGTCGCCAAGGCCGCCGGCGCCTACGAGACGCTGGGTGCCGCTATCGTCGACGGCAAGGCCGTCGAGACCGGCGGCTCCCCCACCCTCCTCACGACAAACCTGGGCGCGCCGTTCAACCAGGCCACCCTGGTCGCCGGCCGTGAGATCCAGGGGCGCAACGAGGTGTCGATCATCAAGAGCTTCGCCGACAAGGCCGGCCTCAAGCCCGGCGACACCTTCACCGTAGCCGCCCCGGCCGGCCTCCAGGAGGTCAGAGTAGCCGGCGTCTTCCAGTGGGGCGATTCCGTGTCCCTCGGCGGCACCATCGTCGTCGCCGGCCGCCTGCAGGATGTGCAGCGCTGGGGCGGCGAGCCCGGCAGGATCAGCGGCATCTCCGTCTCCGCCGATCCGGGCGTGACGCCCAAGGAGCTCGCCGCGGACGTGAAGGCCGCCATGCCGGCCGGCGTCAGCGTCAAGACGGGTGAGCAGGCTGCCGCCGACCGGACCGCCGAGACGACCGACGCGATCGGCTCGTTCCTCACGCCGGTGCTCCTGGCGTTCGCCGGCGTCTCCGTCTTCGT
>JBBQFA010000185.1:0-5693 GCA_038321515.1 Thermoleophilia bacterium
GCCGCTTGACGGCAAGGACGGCGTGACCACCAACCAGGCGACGTCGTGGAGCTTCATCGAGCTCGCGATGAACAGCTACGACAGCCCGAATTCCAAGGGCAACCCGGTCCTCAAAGACCCGGAGTTCCGCAAGGCCGTCAACTGGGCCGTGGACCGGCAGAAGATCGTCGACGTCGCCTACCAGGGCTACGCCACCCTGGGGTCGACGCTGGTCGTGCCGTACTCCAAGTACCACTGGGAGCCGCCCGCCGAGAGCACCTTCGCCTTTGACCCGGCCAAGGCCAAGGGCATCCTCGAGGCCGCCGGCTACAAGGATGTCAACGGCGACGGCTACCGGGAGACGAAGGACGGCAAGAAGCTCAGCCTGCGCTTCGTGGCGACCACCGACTCCACCCAGAACCAGACGGCGGGCAAGCTTATCGTCGGCTGGCTCAAGGAGGTCGGCATCAAGCTGACCTTCCAGGTCGTCGACGCGGGCACGCTCATCGCCGACCAGTACGCCTACACCGGCGACACGTACACCCCCGACTGGGACCTGTTCATCTGGTACTGGGTGCAGGACGTCGACCCCAACTTCATCGTCGACATCTACACGCCGCAGCAGATCGAGGGCTGGAACGACTGTCTGTGGACAGACCCCGAGTACACCAAGCTGAACGCCCAGCAGGCGCGCACCATCGACGAGGCGGCGCGCATCCCGGTCGTGCAGCGGATGCAGCAGATCTTCTACGACGGCGCCGCCTACGCGATCCTCGCCTACCCATACCAGCTGGAGGCCTACAACACCGCCGACTGGCAGGGCTGGGTGCACGTGCCGGGCGAGGCGCCCGACGGGCAGCAAGGCGCCGTTCTCTACAGCTACAACAACATCGACACCTACCGGTTCGTCGCGCCGGTGGCGGGTACGGCGTCCGGCGGCGCCAGCGGCTCGTCGCACACGACGCTCTACGTCGGAGGCGGCGTCGTCGCCGTCCTGGTGGTCATCGTCGTCGTACTCCTGCTGCGACGCAAGAAGCCAGAAGAGACCGCTTGAGCCGCCGCCCATGAGGGCGCGCGACCTCGGCATCGAGCTCGGGCTCGGGCGGCCGGGACCGCTGAACGCGATCACCGACGTGGCCGGAGTGCGCGTCGGTCACACGACACTGATCGCTGGTGATGGAGCCCTGCGCGTCGGCGAGGGCCCGGTGCGCACCGGCGTCACCGTGATCGTGCCGCACGAGGGCGAGATCAGCGAGGAGCCGGTGTTCGCAGGCTGCCACCGGCTCAACGGCAACGGCGAGCTGACCGGACTCGAGTGGATCCGGGAGTCCGGGCTGCTCACCTCGCCGATCGCGCTCACGAACACGCACTCCGTGGGCGTCGTTCGCGACGCACTCGCGCGGCGCGAGATCGAGGCGCGCGGCCCCGGCAAACTCTTCTGGAGCCTGCCAGTCGTGGGCGAGACCTGGGACGGCTGCCTGAACGACGTGAGCGGGCAGCACGTCATGGCCGCTCATGTCGCGGAGGCGCTGGCGGCGGCCGCGGGAGGGCCGGTGCCGGAGGGCAACGTCGGCGGCGGCACCGGCATGATCTGCCACGACTTCAAGGGCGGCTGCGGTACCGCCTCGCGCGTCGCCCAGTGCGGCGCTGAGCACTTCACCGTCGGCGCGCTCGTGCAGGCCAACCACGGCCGGCGCGAGCGCTTTCAGGTGAACGGCGTTCCGGTCGGCCAGCTGCTTGGCGACGCCGAAGTGCCGATCCCGGCGACGCCGGAGGAGCGCGCCGCGGCCGGCGCTGGGCCTGCCGCGCGCGGCGACGGCGGACCGGGCGGGCGCAGCGACGGCGACCCGGCCCGGCATGGTGGCGCGGGCTCGATCATCGTCGTGCTGACGACCGATGCGCCGCTCCTGCCGCACCAGCTCTCCCGCCTCGCACAGCGCGCCGGCCTCGGCCTCGCCCTCCTCGGCGCCTGCGGCGACAATCACAGCGGCGACCTCATGCTCGCGTTCTCGACTGGCAACCGCGGCCTCGAGAGCATGAGCTACGGGGAGTACGGGCCCGTCCGCTACCAGGTCGACATGCTGTCGCTGAGCCACATCGACCCGCTGTTCGAGGCCGCTGTCGAGGCGACCGAGGAGGCGATCCTCAACGCGATGGTGCAGGCGGAGACGATGACCGGCCGCGACGGCGTGACGGCGTATGGGCTCGACGGCGCTACGCTGGTCGAGCTGCTCGACCGCTATGGCCGGCGGCGCTTTCGGCCCTGACGGCGGCGGGACCGAAGGGCCGAACTCGCCTTCAGCGCCGGTGTCACCCCTCGCCGTCGAGCGAGAGCAGCGGCCGGTAGAGATCCGGCCGCCGATCGCGGAAGAAGGTCCAGTCCTCGCGGTGGTACCGCGCGGCGTCAAGATCGACGGTCGCGGCAATGACTTCCTCCCGATCGCGCGACGCCGCGGCGAGCAGGGCGCCGTCGGGCCCGGCGATGAAGGACGAACCGAAGAAGCGGATGCTCGGCACGGAGGCGGATTCCGCGTCCGCACCGACGCCGGCCGACGAGGCGCCGGCGGAAGCTGCGTGGGCACCGCCCCCGGCCTTCTCGAAGCCGATCCGGTTGGCGGCCACCAGCGGCATTGCGTTGGCAGTCGCATGGCCGCGCTGCACCAGCTGCCAGCTGTCGCGTGAGTCATCCGACGTCGACGGGTCGCTGCCGATCGCCGTCGGGTACATGAGCACTTCGGCGCCCAGAAGAGCCATGCAGCGGGCAGTCTCCGGGAACCACTGGTCCCAGCAGATGCCGACGCCGATCCGCGCGTGCCGCGTCTCCCAGACCTTGAGACCGGTGTCGCCGGGCGAGAAGTAGTACTTCTCCTCGTAGCCGCCCGAATCCGGGATGTGGCTCTTGCGGTAGCGGCCCAGCACCGCGCCGTCGGCGTCGACGATCGCCACGGTGTTGAAGAACGCCTGGCCGGCGCGCTCGAAGAAGCTCACGGGGATGACGACGCCGAGCTCCGCCGCCAAGCGGCTGAAGCGGGCGATGGTGGGATGCCCCTCGAACGGGCGCGCCAGCGCGAAGTGCCGCGTGTCCTCGCTGATGCAGAAGTACGGCGTCTCGAACAGTTCCTGCAGCAGGACGATGTGCGCGCCACGGCCTGCGGCCTCGCGCACCAGCCGCTCGGCCTTCGCCAGGTTCTCCTCGAGCTCCCACGTGCAGGCCATCTGCGTGGCGGCCAGAGTGACTTCACGCGTCATCGGGGCCTCCTCTCTGCGACTGCGTCGCCAGCTCCGGCGGCCGCAGCGGCGGCCGGCGCCGTCAAGGTCGTTTCTCTCCGCGTCAGTCTACTCGTCAGTCGCCAGGCGGCGCTCAGCGCAGCAGAGCCCGGCCGATGGCTTGGAGCTCGGGGTCGGCCGGCAGATCGTCGATGCCGACCAGCGCCAGCAGCAACGCCTTCTGGAAGTGCTTGCGGTTCTCGGCCTCGTCGAGGACGATCGAGAACGGGCCGTCGAGGATCGCGTCGGTCATCTCCTCGCCGCGGGCTTCACGGCGTCACCGTATCACTTGCCGTCCGCGCCATCCTCGCCCGACGTGTCGGCGATGACCTCTCCCTCTTCCGCTCCGATCTCGTGCACCACGCCCTTCGACGACGGCAGCAGCTCGACGATGAACACGCCGGTGAGCATCATCGAGCCGCCGACCAACAGGCGCCAGGTCACCGAGTCCATGCCGGCGGCGATGCCGGCGATGGCGGCGAACACGCTCTCGAAGCCGAGCAGGATCGCCGCGTGCGTCGAAGTCGTGTAGCGCTGCGCCCAGCTCTGGATGAAGAAGGCGTAGATGGTGCCACTGATGGCCGTCCAGACGACTGCTGCCCACACCTGCCAAGGCAGGTCGAAGGTGATGTGGACGATGAACGGGGTGATGACGACCAGCACCGCCGTCGAGACCGCCATCTGCGTCACCGCCAGGGTCGTCGGCTTCACCTTCGGCGCGAAGAACCCGGTGGTCATGATGTGCAGCGCGTAGAAGAGCGTCCCGAGTAGCGTGATCGCGTCGCCCCAGCGGATCGAGAAGTCGCCCTGCAGGCTGAGCGCCCCTAGCCCGACAGTGGCGACGATCGCGCCGATGATCTGCCAGCGGCCCGGCGAGCGCCGTGCGACCGCCCAATAGAGAAAGGGGACCATGGCGACGCTCATCCCGGTGATGAAGCCGCTCACGCCGGGCGAGGTGCGCTGCAGGCCGATGGTCTGGAGGATGAGGGCGGTCAGATAGAAGGCGCCGAGCAGACCGCCGCGCGCCCAGTCGCCGCGGGTCGAGCCGAGCCAGCTCCTCGGCTGCGCGATGGCGAAGATGCCGGTCGCGACGACGTAGCGGAGCACGAGATACAGCATGGTGCCGGCGACGATGCTGCCGGCGGCAAGTTCGGTCGTGCGCTCGACGGCATCTTTGATGAAGACGAAGTTGGTGCCCCAGAAGATGGCGACGCTGAAGAGCAGCACGTCGGCGACGAGCGCCTTGCGGCGCGAAGCGTGCGTGCTGCTCGGGGGCGTCGCCATCCCCGCCATCCTATCGGAAGCGGGCGGGGCGGCGGGCGTGACGGCGGTTGGCACCGCCCGCCACGGACCCGCCGCGCGCGCGGCCGCCCGTGGCGCGTCGCGCCATCAGGCCCCAGCCTGCCAAACGGCACGTCGCGGGCCGCCGGATGTGGCCGCCGGAGACTCGCGGACTATGGGTTCGAGCCCATAATGAGCGAGTTTCGCGGGTGGCGGCTCCTCCCAGGGCCGGCGGGCGGGAGGGCGAGCAGGCAGGCGGGCCGGAGAGCCGGCGCAACCGCCCCGGGAACGCCGGCAGCCAGCGGCGGCCGCTACTGCTTGAACGCCGGCAAGCGCCAGTCGCGCGCGACCGACTCGAGTACCGCCTGCGCGGTCTTGACGCCGCCCTCGACGCTCATGTGCATGCCGTCGGACTGCCGGTACTTCGCCTGGTAGGTCGTCGCCGGGGCGTCGACGATCGACCAGGCGTCGACGTACTCCAACTTGGGGGCGCGCTTCGCCGCCTCGGTTTTGTAGATGCCGTTCATCACCATGCGCTTGTTGAACCAGCCGATGCCCATGCGCGGCATCCCGACCCAGTGGACTTTCTTGACGCCGCGCTTCAGGTAGCGGCCCATGACCTTGCCGACGCGCTCGGCGTACATCGCCTTCCGGGAGCCGCTGCCGAACACGAGCTGCTTGTCGCCGACTTTGGTGTCCTGGCCGTCGTTGGCGCCGGACATCAGCATCACGGCCTCGAAGGGTCGCTTGCGCTTGTCGATATCGGCCGTGAGGTGGGCGGGCCAGTCGAAGAAGTTGGGGCGAGTGAGTCCGCTGGCGACCTTGACGAAGCAGTGCACATTGATGTCCTTACGGCTCTCGGTGAGCAGCTTGAGGCCGCGGAGGGCGCCGCCGCCGACCGACTCGCCATAGGCGGCGCAAGGCCCGCCCGCCCGCGAGCGCCGGGCGGATCGCCGCCGTCAGTCCGCGCGGGGGAGCACGTCGGCTGGGTTCGGCGCTCCGCGCCGGCCGGGCACGGCCTCGATGACGATCACGCCGATGAGGATCAGCGCCGCGCCGAGCGCGAACCGCCAGGTGAGCGCATCGAGGCCGAACACGAGGCCAAAGAGGCCGGCGAACAGGCCCTCGAGGCCGAGGATCACTGCCGCCCGCGTCGAGGTGGTGGA
>JBBQFA010000186.1:0-5683 GCA_038321515.1 Thermoleophilia bacterium
CACTACAGGACCGAGGCGTGTCGCTGCTGCCGATCTTGCCCGCGCCGGCCGTCAGCGCGTGTCGGTGCGCGGCTTGAAGACGACGTCCACCGCGCGCGTGAGGAGGTCGGTCAGGTCCTCCGCTGCCTTGACCGTGAGCGCCTGCTGTTCGGCGTCCATCGACGAGTACTTCGCAACCATGGTCCCGACCGAGCTCGGGCCGTCGACCCGGATGCGAGTCGCACAGGTCGCAACGCCGCTCAGATCAAAGGCAACGAGGCGACCTTCGACGACACCCGGTACCACGCTGGGCATCATCACCTGCGGCGCCTTGTGCGCGTCGGCGCGAAACAGCCCGATCTGCGTCAGCTTCCTGAGGCCATACACGCCTCGCTCCTGCTCCTCGGCGTGTGGATCCGTCAGCTTCTCCCACGAGAATTGGTCTGCACGCGCCCGGGCAAAGTAGGGCGCAGTTTTCGCCGGATCGTTCGGAACCCCAAGCACCGCGTTCGCCGACGCGAGGTCCAGCACGCTTGCATCCGGGTCGGGCTTGCAGGGCGGCAAGGACGCGCCCGCGGCCGGGAGCGCCGCGACCGCCGCACGGAGCGCATCGAGCCGCGAGGTCACGGCGGCGGTAGTCTCGGCTGACGGCTTGCCCTTTTCGACGTTGCCCTTGCCGCAGGCGACGGATGTCAGCGCCATCGCCACAACCACTGTTCTCATTGCCCTGAGTGTCAAACGGCCTGGCCGCCGGGCGCAAGCCGCACGAGTGGAAGTAGCTCACGCAGGCCGACGGCTGCGGTACCCTCGCACCGATGCTCCGATCGGCGATCCTGTTCGGCGGGTTGTGGTTGTGCGCCGCGCTCCGAACTGGATCTCCGCCGACAACTGCGTGCTCTACATGACGCGCAACATCGGCGGCGGCATCGGTCGCGAGCTTGGCGTTCGCCTGCAGCGCTTCGAGCATCTTGAGCGTGAGCTGAAGATCGCCCGGCTTGCCGCGGAGCCGCTCGATCTGCCGGCTCTTCGCGGCGACCACGTCGAGTCCTGCTCGCGATCCAGATCGAGCGCCACGACTTCCTATTGATCATATCGCGCGATCCGAAACAAGAGATTTCCGCTCGACCGCGATCGGCGACAGCGCGTGCTTGCCGACCAGCGTGCAGCCCTCGACGAACAGCGCGAACCCGCTCGCGGTGAGGCGCACGACCTGACCGTCATCCCGCCACAGCTTGGCGAACGTCCCCTTCTCGAGCCGCTTCTGAAAGCTGCAGAGGCCGGTGCCGTCCCACGGCAGCACCTTGCACAGCTTGCGCGACTGATTCACGAACAGGAACAGCTCGCCGCCGAGCAGGTCACGCTTCAGCCCGGTCTGCACCAATCCGTACAAGCCGTCGTAGCCCTTTCGGAGATCCACGGCGGCCGGGAACGCGAACACGCGAACCGCACGGCTCGTCCCGAGGATCACGCGAGTCGCGGCTCTCACGAGACTGGTCTTCTTGCGGGTCACGACGCTCCCGGCAATTGTGCAAGCGGCACTTGCACGATTGAGCGGCGAGCCAATGCGCGCCACGCGCAAACTCTGATCGCCGAGCTCCGCGATGCCGACGGATGCGGCCTGCCACGGTCGCGAACTCGAACCGCAGAGTCTCGCCGGGCGTGGGCGCATTCGTCGACGGTGACGGACACGCGGCAACGGCGATCAGCACGCTAGGAGGTGCGGACATCACCAACCCTCCAGGATGAACCCGCCGGAGAGCACGCGGGGTAACTACTAGCCCCCGCTGGCAGACGCCGATGCGGTTGCCGAGACCTCGACCGAGACCGAGATGTTGGCCTGGATGCTCGCCGCTGCGCTCACAGCTGCGGAGATCTGACCCGAGATGCAGATCGCCTGGTCCTTGAACGACTGCACGAACGTCGGCCCCATCGCGGCGAGGTCCTTGGCCGCGGACAACGTCGACTCGACCGCGACCTGGAGCGGCTTGAGGCGCACGTGCAGCATCAGCAGCTTGGGCAGGCCGTTCTGCATCGCCTTGATGGTCATCTCCGCCTTGGCCTTGTCGACGACCATGCTGGAGTCGACGATGACCGAGAGCTCCGGCTCGGTGCACTGCATGTCCGCGGAGGCGGACGCCTGCGCGTGTGCCTTGCACTGCCCCGACGCTTGAACATCCGCGTGGCCTTCGCAGTCGCCCTTGCAGGTGCCCTTGCACTCGCCGTTGCACTGGCCAGCGGCAGCGTTGCCGCCGGTGCCGGCGTTGCCAGCGCCGGAGCACTCACCGTCGCAGGTGCCCCTGCACGTACCGGAGCACGTCGCGCCGATGTCAGCGGACGCCTTGCCTTCGCACTTCGCTGCCGCCTCGGCCGCCGCCGTGACGCTGATCTTGCAGACAGCTGGCTTGTAGTTGATCTTGAACGCCGCCTTGCCCTTCACGGCGACCTTCATGTTCTCGTTGAAGACGCCCCAGACCTTGGCGCAGACGTCCTTGGTCTCCATGCCATCGGCGAAGTCGGCGTCGCTCATGCCGAGCTCCTTGCCCATCGTCTGGCAGCTGGCCCTGACGACCATGACCGCGTCCGAGCTGCGCTGCTGCAGGTCCGCGACGGTCGCGAGAAACACCTTCAGCCGCGCACCGGCCTCGGAGCTGGCGTAGTTGCCGCAGGAATTGGGGTCGACCATACCGGACGAGCCGCCAAGGCCGCCGGGCATCTTGTCACCGCCACTGCCCTTGCCACCACAGGCAGCCAGAGCAACGAGAACAGCCGCAATCAGAAACCGGGATACGCGCATGTGAACCTCTTTTCGTCCGCCTTCCATATCAAGTCGGCGCGGCGCACTGGGGTTAGGGTCGACAGGAGTTGCGTGAGGAGCTCCCCACGCAGCAGGAGGCGGGTTTCTCTTCGTGGCGGGTGAGCCCAGCTCGGAGTCTCGTGGCGCGCGTGATCCGGCTCGACCCCGACTCCATCGGGATCGGACTCGAGTGCACCATCCCGCGTCGTAAGGTCCGGCTGCGCGGCGCACCTGCTCGAGCACTCCGGGCGCTCGAACGACGATGCGCTGGTGCTCGTCACTAAACAGGATCGCGTAAGTCGCGATCCACTTGTCGACCGATCTCCGGCGGATCAGCGTCGGCCGATCACGGAGGCGTGCTCATGGCCAGGTCCACAATGGCGAGGCGATCAGCGGGAGTACCCGCTTCTTCACCTCGAAGCCTATACTCGCTTCCACATGTTCGAATCCGCCGAGTTGGGGCACAAGATCGACCACGCGCGCTATGCGGCCGACGAGCCCAGGGTGCGCCGCGCGCTGCTCGCGGCGCAGTACGAGATCGTCAAGCTCGCGGCCTTTCCCGTCGTGATCTTGATCGCCGGGGTCGATGGTGCGGGCAAGGGCGACACGGTGAACATGCTCAACGAGTGGATGGATCCGCGGCACATCCAGACCAACGCGATGCGACCCGTGGCCGACCCGCACGACGGTCGGCCCCCGATGTGGCAGTTCTGGAGCCCGCTCCCACCGAGCGGGCGGTTCGCAATCTTCGTCGGCTCCTGGTACTCGCAGCCGCTGATCAAGCGTGTATACGGCGAGATCAATTCAGATGAGCTCGATCGGCAGATCACCGGCATCAAGCGCTTCGAGCAGATGCTCACCGACGAGGGCACTCTGCTCATCAAGTTCTGGCTGCATCTCTCGAAGGACCAGCAGCGCAAGCGGTTCGAGAAGTTCTCGAAGCGCAAGAAGACGGCGTGGCGCGTCCGCGATACCGACTGGCAGCACCTGAAGCGGTACAAGGGCTTCGTGTCGGTCGCCCATCACTTGATTCGCGACACCAGCACGCCCAACGCACCGTGGACCGTGCTCGAGGGCAACGACGATCACTATCGCAAGCTGACGGTCGCGACCACCATCCTCGCTGCACTGAAGCAGCGCCTCGAAGCCACGAAGGTCGCAACGGCCGAGAAGGCAGCGAAGGCAGCGAAGGCAGCGGCGGCAGCGGCGGTTGTGGCAGCCGCAACCGCAGCGGCGGCAGCGGCAGGTGTGACTGCGAAGGCAGCGACGATCGAGACCCCGCCGACGGCAGCGACGGCAGCAGCGGCAGCGACGGCAGCGACAGCAGCGACGGCAGCGACGGCAGCGACGGCAGCGGCGACGGCCAGAGATGCGACAGCGGCGACGGATGCGCCGCCGCAGAGCGAGCCTGTCGCAGAGCCCGCGGAGATCGAACCGACCCGGCGGCAAATGTCGATCGACGGCATCTCGGTGATCGATCGGCTCAAGCTCGATCAGGTGCTCGACAAGAAGCGCTATCGCGACCAGCTCGAGTCCTGGCAAGGCCGCCTCAACCGAGCGATGCAGCACCGGCGGTTCGACAATCTCTCCGTCATCGCTGTGTTCGAAGGTTGCGATGCCGCCGGCAAGGGCGGCTCGATCCGGCGCGTCACCCAGGCTCTCGATGGTCGCAACTACGACGTGATCCCGGTTGGGCCTCCAAGTGATGAGGAGAAGGCACGCCCATACCTGTGGCGGTTCTGGCGACATCTTCCCGCGCGGGGCCGGATCGTGATCTTCGATCGCTCCTGGTACGGGCGGGTGCTCGTCGAGCGGGTCGAAGGCTACTGTGACCCTCGGGACTGGGCCCGCGCCTACGGCGAGATCAACGACTTCGAGACGGAGCTCGTCACGAACGACACGGTCCTGGTGAAGTTCTGGCTGCAGATCAGCAAGGACGAGCAGCTCCGGCGCTTCGAAGAGCGCGTTGCCACCCCGTACAAGCAGCACAAGATCACCAACGAGGACTGGCGCAACCGCGAGAAGTGGGATGACTACTACCGGGCGGTCTCCGAGATGTTCGAACGCACGAGCAGCGAGCACGCGCCGTGGACGCTCGTTGAGGCGAACAACAAGTACTTCGCGCGCATCAAGGTGCTCCGGACGCTGGTCGGCGCGATCGAGGCCGCGCTCTAGTCAAGGCGCCGTCCTGCGCGCTGGCGTGGCCCCAAAGCCACGCCTCCACGATCTGCGGCCACCTTCACAGCCTGTTCCTCGCCTCCGGTGGTGACATCTTCAAGTTGTCCAAGATCCTTGGCCATTCCAACGTCGCGATCACGCAGCAGGTCTACGCGCATCTCCACCCGATGCGTTCGCCGAGGACTACAGCCGCGTCGCGTTCTCGATGACCGCTTGTACTTCAGGTTTCTCGACGAGAAGCCCGAGGACTCGACCACTGCCGCGGCCGCCTGGGCCGGGTGTAGATCGAACGCCGCCGCAGGGCGTTGATACGGCGATGCGCTTCGTCGCTCTGGGCCTCGCCGCCCTCCTCGCTTCTCCCCCGCCCGCCGGCGCGTGCGCGGCCCCACACCTCATCGATGTGGCGCTGCCCGCGGACGGCGCCACCCTGCTCGATGATGGCGGCGTGGTGATCGAGACGCGCGTCGGCGGAGTCGGACGCGGAACCGACCACGAGCTGGGACAGGGCATGACGCTGGCCAGCCGAGGCCAACAGGTCGCCGCGACCATGGAGTTCATCGCGCCCGGCCTGTCGGTGCTCCGGCCGTCGAAGACCGGACGGCGCCCGATCACGATGATCGACAGCTGCTACAAGGTGTACCTGACGGTGTCACAGGCAAAGGCGAAGGCGAAGCACGCGGCCCCGAAGGTCACGAGCCTCACGTCGACGTTGCCGCGCGACGGCCTGGCGAA
>JBBQFA010000187.1:0-5540 GCA_038321515.1 Thermoleophilia bacterium
CTGGATGATCAGCTCCAGGTCGCCGGTGGGCGCGACGACCCCGCGCAGCGCAGCCGCCATCGCGTTGGTCGTGCCGGACGCGAGCCGGTCGAAGAGCTCCTTGTCGGCCACCACGACGCAGTCGGCCTCGTCCTCGCCGCGAGCGATGGTGAGGTCTCCCTTGCGGATCGTCACGTACCAGTGCTCCACCTCCCCGCCGTCGGCGAGATCGAAGCGCAGCGTGCCGGACGTGCGTTGCAGCATCGGTTCGCGGCCGCGGCGCGCCAGGCCGGCGAAGAAGTCGCTCGTCGGATCGCTCATGTCAGAGCCCCTTGTTGAAGTAGGTCATGCCGCCGTCGATGACATAGGTGGCGCCGGTGATGTAGGCCGCCTCGTCGGAGGCGAGAAACACGGCGAGCCCCGCGACTTCGTCGGGCTCGCCCAGTCTGCCCGCAGGGATCACGCCCTGCAGCTCGTGCAGCAGGTCACCGTCGCCCAGCGTGCGCTTGTTGATGGGCGTCGCGATGGCCCCGGGCGCGATGTCGTTCACAGTGATGCCGTGCGGCGCCAGCTCCTGGCAGATCGTGCGCGTGAGCATGCGCATGCCGCCCTTGGACGCCGCGTAGGTCGCGTACTCGAGGAAGGCGACGTCCTCGTGGATGGAGGAGACGTTGACGATGCGACCGCCCCCTCCGCGCGCCACCATGTGGCGCGCGGCCGCCTGGGCGGCGAAGAACGCGCCCTTGAGGTTCACGTCGAGGACGAGGTCGTAGTGCTGTTCGCTCACCTCGAGGAACGGCTCGCGGACCTCGACGCCGGCGTTGTTCACGAGGATGTCGAGGTGGCCGAGGGCCTCGACCGCGGCGTTCACGAGGCCCGCGGCCTCCGCCGCCACGCCGACGTTCGCCCCCAGGGCGACCGCGCGCCGCCCGAGCCCCTTGATCTGCGCGACCGCCTCCCGCGCGCTGGACTCTTCGCTGTGGTAGTGGACGGCGACGTCGGCGCCCTCCCGCGCGAAGCGAAGGGCGATGGCCTCACCGATCCCGCTGGAGCTGCCCGTCACCAGCGCGGTCTTACCTTCGAGCCTCATCACGTGTCCCTTCTTCGAGGGCCGGCGGACGGCACGGCCGCCCTCCGGCCCCTTCGTCATCCGCCGAACGGGTGGGTCGGCTGCCCGGCGACGCCGGGGTCGAGCCGGAGCAGCGCCCCCGCCAGCGGCTGCTCCGCCAGGTCGGCGGCGCTCAGACTCTGGCGACGCGTCGTGACGTAGAGGTCCCTCAGGGCCGGACCGCCGAAACAGCAGCTCGTCACCTTGGCGACCGGCAGGTCGACGTGCCCAACCAGCTCGCCCTCCGGCGAATAGCGGAGCAGGCCCCACCCCCCGTGGAGCGCCACCCACACGCAGCCCTCGGCGTCGACGCTCAGCCCATCGGGGACGGCGCCCTCCACACGGACGGTCGCCAGCGGCCGGCGGTGCTCGATCTCCCCCGCCGCCGAGTCCACGTCGAAGACGTCGACGCGCCTGGTCGGAGAGTCGATGAAGTAGAAGCGGTCACCGTCAGGGCTCCAGCCGAGGCCGTTGGAGATCGTCGTGCCGCCGATCACCTTGGTGACCGCGAGACCCGTGTCCACGCGATAGAGACCGGCCGAGGGGGAACGCTCGTCGAGCGCCATCGTCCCCACCCAGAGCCGTCCCTGCGGGTCGCAGGCGCCGTCGTTGGTGCGGTTGCCGGCCACGCCGGCCTCGATGGCGACCAGCGGCTCGAAGGCGCCGTCCTGCAGCACCTGGAGTCCGCCGGGGAGACCGACGACGACCCCGCCCGTCGCGCGCGGCAGCGCGAGGCTGACGACGTCGGGGGTGGGCACGACCTCGTCGTGCCCCCTGACCGGATCGAGTCGATGGACGGCCCGCCCCAGGATGTCCACCCAGAGCAGGGTGGCGGACGCCGCGTCCCAGCGCGGCCCCTCGCCGAGCTCCGCCGGGCTGGCGACGGCGACGTCCACCTCACAGACGATGCGGGGACCGGGGAGGGCCATCTCAGGGCGACGCCGGCATCTCGTGTGACATGGTCCGCGCCCCGCCGCTTCAGCCGTCGAGCTTCAACATGTCGACGACTCTCTGGGCGATCTCCTGAGGCGGCGGCCCGACGTCGATGCGGAGGACCGGCTCGTCGGCATCGGGCTGTTCGAGAGCGGCGAACTGGCTGTCGAGGAGGCTGGGCGGCATGAAGTGCCCGCCCCGCGCCGCCAGCCTGGCCGCGATGGTCTCCTTGTCGCCCGCGAGGTAGACGAAGACGACGCCGGGACGCCGGCGGTCGAGCAGGTCGCGGTAGGAGCGCCTGAGGGCGGAGCAGGTGATGATCCCGTTGCCCCCGGAGGCGAGCCGCGCCTCGATCCAGCTCGCCACGCGCTCCAGCCACGGCGCCCGGTCCGCGTCGGTCAGCGGGATCCCCGCGCGCATCTTGTCGATGTTGGACTGCGGATGGAGCGTGTCCCCCTCCTCGAAGGGCCAGGCGAGCCGGCCGGCCAGGAGCGCGGCCGCGGTCGACTTGCCGCATCCGGACACGCCGATGAAGACGAGGACCAGCGGCCCCGTCCGGGATCCTGACTCTGAGTTCACACCGCTCCGCCGCGCATGAACGCCACATACCCGTCGCGCCGGGCCGGTTAACGTCGCCGCGTTGCACCGTCCCGCCTGCCCGGCCTCGCCCAACGCGCGAATGCGACACCTGATGGACGGCGGCGTGATTAGCACGGGCCGTGGACGGACAAGACTGCGGTACCACGAGGCGAGCGGAGGAGGCGAGATGGAGGAACTGGCGGCGGGGATCCACCGGTGGACAGCGCCACACCCGGAGTACCGGACGACGGCGGAGGAGGTCGGGTCGTACGCGCTCGTGGCGGGAACGGCGCTGCTCATGGTCGACCCGCTCGTGCCGTCGGAGGAGGACGAGCGGCGGGCGCCGCTGCTCGCGGAGCTCGACCTTCTGGCCGCCGCAGCGGCCCGGGTCGAGCTGCTGGTCACCATCCCGTACCACACGCGGAGCGTGGAGATGCTCTACGAACGCATCGCGCCGACGCGCCCCACGCGCATCTGGGGACACGCCAACGTACGCAGGCGGCTCAGCGCGGAGACCCCGCTCGAGACGGTGCCGATGGGCGCCGCCGGCACAGCGGCGCCCATCGCGGGTGGGGCGGCCGAGGCCTGCACCATCGGCCGCCCACGGCGCAGCGAGCACCCGGTGTACGTGCCCGAGTTGCGAGCCGTCGTGTTCGGTGACGCCGTCGTCGGCACGCCGCACGGCCTGCGCCTGTGGAACCAGAGCAGCGGCACGGGCGCGGACTGGTACCGCGACGTGTTCGCGCCCACGCTCGCGTCGCTGGCGGAACGGCCCGTGAAGCACGTGCTCGTCACGCATGGGCCGCCTGCGCTCGGCGACGGGCAGCGGCAGCTGGCGCTATGCCTGGCCTCGCCGCCGGTCGAGATGTACTGACCCTCGGCAGCGAAGCCCCGCCGGCGTCCTCAGTCCGTCGGGTGCTTCTCCTCACGCCGCTTGCGCAGCTCGACGCGCGCCAGGCTGAAAAGGAACCAGGCCACGCTGGCGAGCGCCGCGAACAGCACGACGCGGTAGCCGATCCGTTCGGCCGTCGAGAGATCGGGCCGGCTGACGAGGAACGAGAAGCCGATGATCAGCGCCGCCACGATCAGTGCGTAGGCGAGCCGCGTGAACCCCGCCTCGATGCGGTCCATGACGGGCTTGAACTCCGTGGGCCGTATCGAGATGCGGAACTCCCCCTCACTCGCACGGCGCAGCACGCGCGTGAGCTGTAGGGGCAGCTGGTCGAAGAAGCGCGCGTAGGCGCGACTCGAGCGCAGCGTCGCCTTGAAGATCTTCTCGGGCCCGAACTGCTGCGGGATCAGCTTTCTGGCGAACGGCTTGGCCGCGTCGACCAGGCGAAAGCCCGGGTCGATCTGGGTCGCGGTGCCGTCGACCATGCCGAGCGTCGTGAGCAGCACGGTGAGCTCGGTCGGGAGGTGCAGTTGATGCTCGCGCATCATCGTGAGCAGGCGATGCACCAGATCGTCGAGTCCGCCGCCGCCTGTCATCTGCGCGCGGCGGTACTGGGTCATGATCGCGGCGAGCTCGATCTCGAGCGCCGAGAGGTCCACATGCGGTGGCATGCCCGTCATCGTGAGCACGGCCTCGGTGGCGCTCGTCGCATCGTCGCCGAAGACCGCGAGCAGCAGGTCGAAGGTCGCGTCGCGGTTGCGCTCCGAGATCGCGGCCACCCTGCCGAAGTCGACGAACTCGATGCGCCCGTCCTCGAGGGCGAAGATGTTGCCGGCGTGCGGGTCGGCGTGGTAATAGCCCATCTCGAAGATCTGGCGGAAGTAGCACGCCACTCCGGTCTGGACCAGGTGGGTCCGGTCGATCTCCGGGTAGTTGTCCTTCTCGAGCTGCGTCGCCGGCACGCCGTCCACGAAGTCCATGGTGAGCACGCGGCCTGTCGTGTGGTCCCAGTACACGCCCGGAAAGGCGACCTCCGGCGTGTCTTCAAATGCGGCCCTGAAGCGGTCGAGGGCGCGTCCTTCGTGCGTGTAGTCGAGCTCCGAGCGCAGTACGGCGGCGAACTCGTCGGCGAGGGCCGCGACATCGAAATCCTTGCCCCACTGCGTGTGCGCACCGATGCGGTGCGCCTGCTCCACGAGGATCTCGAGGTCGAGCTCCATGGTCTCGCTGACGCCCGGGCGCTGGACCTTGACCGCCACGGTGGTGCCGTCGGCCAGCGTGGCGCGGTAGACCTGGCCGATACTGGCCGCGGCGAGCGGCGTCTCGTCAAAGCTGGCGAACAGTTCGGCGACGGGAGCACCCAGCTCGGTCTCGATGCGCTCCTTCATCTGCTCCCACGGCAGAGTCGGCACGTCGTCCTGCAGCTTCGCGAGCTCCGCCGCGAGGTCCGGCGTGACGAGGTCGCGGCGCGTGGAGAGGATCTGGCCCATCTTGATGAAGGCGGGGCCGAGACGCTCCAAGGCGTGGCGGATGCGCACCGCACTCGGCAGGTCCTTCTCTTTGCCAGATGGCTCGGGACCCGCAGCGCCCGCAGCCTCCGGCGGGGCGTGCTCCTCGAGCCCGCTCCCTTTGAAGGCACTGAGGATGCGCTCTTCCCAGAGCACCTTGGCGATCTCGCGATACCGCGCCCGGCGTCGCGCGCCCCGGCTCGGCGGCGCGGCGGCCTTGTCTAGACCCATGGACCCTCCCTCTCGCCGGCGGCCAGAGGGCCGTCGCTCGTCCTCCGCGTGCTCTGCCGCCCTATTCACCACCGGCCACGACAGCCCTGCGGTTCGCGACGCGGCTACCCACGACCTCGAACCAGATGACCGGCACGAAGGCATGGTCCGCGACTCTCTCACCGTCTGCATCGGCCGCCGCGGCAAGAAAGTCGAGGGCGGCGGGCGGACGACGCGAGCCCGCCCGCCTCCCTCCAGCTACCTCTCGACCGCCGCCGCCACTTCGGCGAGGAGCTCGGCCTCGAGCTCGTCGCCGCCGGCCTCGGCCGGC
>JBBQFA010000188.1:0-5540 GCA_038321515.1 Thermoleophilia bacterium
GAGAGGACGGTGTGCGTGAGGTTGAGCCGGGCGAACTCGATCTGGCGCGGGCGCGAGGGCACCGGCAGGTTGTCGATGAGCCAGTCGTAGAGCGGGCGGTGGCCCTCGAACTCGAGCGTGCAGATCGAGTGGGTGATGCCCTCGATCGCGTCGGATTGCCCGTGCGCGAAGTCGTAGGTGGGGTAGACGCACCACGCGGCGCCCGTCCGCGGATGCTCCGCGTGCAGGATCCGGTACAGGACAGGGTCTCGCAGGTTGATGTTGGGCGCGGACATGTCGATGCGCGCGCGCAGCACGCGCGCTCCGTCGGGATACTCGCCGGCGCGCATGCGCGCGAAGAGCTCGAGGCTCTCACCCACCGGCCGGTCCCGCCAGGGGCTATCCCGGCCGGGCTCGGTGAACGTGCCGCGATGCTCGCGGATCTCGTCGGCGCTGAGGTCGTCCACGTAGGCCTTGCCGGCCTCCACGAGCGCGACCGCCCAGTCGTAGAGCTGTTCGAAGTAGTCCGAGGCGTAGTACAGGTGCTCGCCCCAGTCGAACCCCAGCCAGCGCACGTCCTCCTGGATGGAGTCGATGTACTCCTGCTCTTCTTTCATCGGGTTCGTGTCGTCGAAGCGCAGGTGGCAGCGGCCATCGAACTCCTGAGCGATGCCGAAGTTGAGGCAGATCGACTTGGCGTGGCCGATGTGGAGGTAGCCGTTCGGCTCGGGGGGGAAGCGGGTGACGATGGCCCGTTGCCGGCTCTCGCGCAGGTCGGCGGCGACGATCTCGCGGATGAAGTCGCCACGCTCGGGCGAGGATGGCGTCTGAGTGTTCACGGCGCCGAGAATAGCACAGGAGGCGGTGAGTCAGGCGGCTCGGGACCGTGGGAGCGTCATAGGTTCTTCCGCAGCCAGTCGCGGTGGGACTCGATGGCCTTGCCGGTAGGCAACGACCACAGGTCGCCGTGCCCGCCGGGGAACCACTGTAGGCGCTTCGGTCCCGGCGCGGCGTCGTAGTACCGCGTCACGCTGGCCCGCGAGAAGAGGGGGTCGTCGACGCCTGCCTGGAAGAGGAAGGCGGCGGCGCGGCTGACAGCGACGGCGGCGGCGGGGTCCTCGAATCCGTTGACCTGGGCGGGGTCCGCGCTCACCCAATCCGCGCCTGCGTAGGTCAGCACGTAGTACTTGACCGGCGCGTCCAGACCGGCGAGCAAGCCGCCGACGTAGCCTCCCCAGCTGTAGCCCACGTAGCCGAGGCGGTCGGGGTCGACCCTGGGCAGCGACGCCAGCAGGTCGAGACCGCGGCGCAGGTCCTTGACGTACCGCACGTGCGCCGCGGCGACGACGGCCGGGTCGAGCGAGACTGGCGAGGCGTGCGGCGGCCGCCCGTCCGGCGGATCGATCGCGAGGGCGGCGATGCCGGCACGCTGAAGGGCGCTGATATCCGGCTCGAACATCGAGCTCACGCAGCCGACGCCCGGGGCGTAGAGCACCGCCGGGAACGGCCCGCGGCCGGCGGGCAGGGAGAGGATGCCCGTCACTGTGGCGCCGGAGCCGCGGTAGCTGATGTCGCGAATGCGGACGCCGCCGGCCTCGCTGCTGCCCGTGACCCTGAAGCCAAGCGGCTCGGCGGTGTCGTACGCGGACAGCCGCCGGAGCGCGGCGGAGGTGGCGGCGTCGCCGGGCGCCGGAGACGCCGCCCGCGAGAGTGACGGCGATGGCGTGGCCTCGGCTGGCGATGCCGCAGACGACGAGGCCGAGGCCGCGGCGGAGAGCGCCGGCAAGCCGGTTGCTGGCGCCCCGGGAGAGGGCTGGCCGCCGCAGGCGGCCAGGGTGAGCGCCAGCACGGCCGTCAACACGACCGCGATGCCAGCGGCGCGGGTGGACGCAGCAGCGGCCGGCAGGCCGCGCCTCGCGCTCTGCCACGCCCTCCGCCGACGGCTCTTCTCGCCCTTCATCGTCGCTTCAGCGTCACGCTCGTCCACCGCTCTCACCAGCCGCTACGCGAACTGAACCGAGCGTTTGGACAGCCCGAGAAAGTAGCCGCTGATCGGCGTCGACATGGCGGCGTCGAGATCGCCGGCGCCGAGGGCGACGAACAGCGGCGCGAAGTGCTCGGTGGTGGGGTGCGCGAAGCGCGCCGACGGTACGCGGCGAAAGTCGGCGAGAGCGCGCACGTCGCGGCACTCGAGCGCCGCCGCAGCCCACTGGTCGAAGTCCCTCGACCAGTCCGGCGGCGGCGCATCCGTACGAAAGTCGCGCAGAAACGGCAGGCCGTGCGTGAGGAACCCGCTGCCGATGACGAGCACGCCCTCGTCGCGCAGCGGGCGCAGGCGAGCGCCGAGCGCCAGGAGCCGCTCGGGTCCAAGGGCCGGCATCGAGACCTGCAGGACCGGCACGTCGGCCTCCGGATACATGACGAGGAGCGGCACGTAGGCGCCGTGGTCGAGCCCGCGTCCGGCGTTCTGCGCCACGGGCTCCACGCCGTCGAGGAGTGCCCGGACCCGCGTCGCCAACTCCGGCGCCGCCGGCGCCGCGTACGTCGTCTCGTAGTACCTCTGCGGGAAGCCGAAGAAGTCGTAGGTCAGCGGGACGCCGCCTTTGGTCGCACCGATCGTGAGTGGCGCCTGCGTCCAGTGTGCCGAGACCATGAGGATGGCGCTCGGCCGCGGCAGGGCGCCGGCCCAGGCCGCAAGCTGCGCCACCCAGAGAGGGTCGTCGACGAGCGGTGGAGCGCCGTGGCCGAGGTAGACAGCCGGCACGCGGCCATTTGTCTGAGCAGCCGCGGCCTGCTCCGCGACGTCCGCGGCCGCCTCCCTGAGATACTCGTCGTCAGGGGGCGACGACTGCGGCAGCAGCTCCTCGTCCATGAGCACACCTCTTCACGTCGGATCCACTGAACAGTGAGCGGTGACTCGCACCACCGCTCTGCCCTATCATCTGCCCGCGACATGCCCTGGTCGACACTTCCGCCGATGGGCCGGCGACGCGGGGTGCTAGGCTGGCAGCCCCGAGCGAGGAGCCGCCGTGAACCCCACCATCGAGCTGATGAACGCGCGCTGCTCGACGCGCGCCTACGACCAGTCCGCGCCGCCGACGGGGGCGGAGAAGGAGACGATCCTGCACGCCGCGATGCGGGCGCCGACCGCCGGCAACATGATGATGTACACGATCATCGAGATCGCCGACCAGGGGCTCAAGGAGCGGCTGGCGGAGACCTGCGACGACCAGCCGTTCATCGCCCGGGCGCCGTGGGTGCTGGTGTTCGTCGCCGACTTTCAGAAGTGGATCGACCTCTTTCGCATCTCGGGAGTGGATGAGCTGGAGGGGGTCGAGCACCGCGCGGTCCCCGGCCCGGGCGACCTGCTCATGGCCTGCTCGGACGCGCTCATCGCGGCCCAGAACGCCGTGATCGCGGCCGAGTCGCTCGGCATCGGCTCCTGCTACATCGGCGACGTACTGGAAGAAGCCGAGATCGTCGCCGAACTGCTCGCCCTGCCCAACCACACAGTACCCGTCGCGATGCTGTGCCTGGGGCGGCCGGCGAAGCCCCGCCGCCTCGCGCCGCGCTACGAGAAACACATGGTGCATCGAGACAGATACGAGCGGCTGAGCGCCGACGAACTGCGCGAAGTGTCCACCGAGCTCGCGCAGCTCCAGGCCCCGCACGGCTTTGCCGGCGGCGCCGCCAACATCGGCCAGGACGTGTACCGGCGCAAGTTCGCCGCCGCCTTCTCCCACGAGCTGGACCGCTCGTCGGCGCGCTGGCTCGAGCGCTGGGAGACACCGGAGGCCTGATGCCGGATGTATCGACATCCGATGGTGGGGGAAGAACCGTACAGACCACCACCTTGGGGGCAGATTGAAAGCGCGCATCCTGTTCGTTGACGACAGCGACAGCGACGTCGGCTTGCTCTTGCGACGTCTTCGCTCCGACGGCATCGAGCCGGAGTCGTCGCGCGTCGCCGACCTGGGCGCCCTGCGCGAGGCGCTCGCTGGGCCGTCGTGGGACGTCGCCCTGGTCGACTACAACATCCCCGGCTACAGCGGGCTCGACGCGATGCGCGAGATCGCCGAGGAGTCGCCCGACACCCCGATGATCACCGTGTCGGGCGCCATCGACGAGGAGACAGCCGTCGCGACCCTGACCGCAGGCGCTGTCGACTACGTGCTCAAGGACAACCTGACGCGGCTGGCACCGGCCGTTGAGCGAGCGATCGCCGGCGGCGAAGCGCGCCGCGACCTGCGCCGGCGCTCCGACGAGTCGCGCAAGTCCGTGGCCGCGCTGCGCGAGAGCGAGGAGCGATTCGCCGCCTTCGGCCGGCATCTGCCCGGCTACCTGTACATGCTCGACGAGAACGGGCGCTACATCTTCGCCAACGACCGCGTCCTCAAGGAGGGCGACATCCCACCGGAGTCGTGGATCGGCCGTACGCCTCAAGAGCTGTGGCCGCAGGAGGACGCCGAGGTGGCTACCGAGGCATTCCGCCGCGCCCTTGCCGGCGAAGTGGTCGACATCGTCGAGACCTGGCACCTGGCTCAGCGCGTCGAGCACCTGCACACGCTCTTCTTCCCGATCCCCCGAGACGGCCGGCCGCCACTCGTGGGCGGCGTGTCGATCGATGTGAGCGAGCTCGTCGCCGCCGAGGAGGAGGTGCGCCGCACGACGGAGCAGCTGCGGCAGTCGGCGGAACACCTGCGCCAGTCACTCGAAGGCACCGTGCTCGCCATGAGCCAGATCGTCGAGACGCGCGACCCCTACAGGGCGGGCACCAGCGCCGCGTAGCCCAGCTCGCCGTCGCGATCGCGCGGGAGATGGCTATGAGCGACGAAGACACCGAGGGCCTCCGTATCGCGGCGGCCATCCACGACATCGGCAAGATCCTGGTGCCGGCGGAGATCCTCACCAAACCCGGCCGTATCAGCGAGGTCGAGTTCAGCTTGATCAAGCAGCATTCCCTGGCAGGATACGACATCCTCGCCGAGATCCACTTCGAGCGCCCGGTCGCCGAGATAGTCCTGCAGCATCACGAGCGCCTCGACGGCTCCGGCTACCCCAACGGCCTGGAGGCCGCGGCCATACTGCCCGAGGCGCGCATCCTCGCGGTGGCAGACGTGGTCGAGGCGATGTCCTCGCACCGGCCCTATCGCGCCGCGCTCGGCATCGAAGCCGCGCTCGCCGAGATCGAGGCGGGCTCCGGCACGCTCTACGCCCCCGACGTAGCCGCCGCCTGCCTGCGCGTCGTGCGCGACCAGGGCTTCGCGTTCAGCGACTGAACTCCACCGGCGGTCGTCACGCCGGCCGTCACGACACAGGAGCAGACATGGCTGTGAGACAGGCAAAGGGGGCGGGGACGAAAGAGGACCCGTGGGTCCTCACCACCCCGCCCGGCAAGTCCGAGTACCTCGCCTACCGAGATGAGACCTCCGATCCGCCGGCGCTCGTCGCCGTGGTCGGCAAGACCGAAGTGCGCTACCGGCTGCGCTGTCTGGACGACCTGCACACCATGCTGAAGACGGCCGGCGACTGGGTCCCGCTCGGCAGCGCCGACGAGCAGA
>JBBQFA010000189.1:0-5531 GCA_038321515.1 Thermoleophilia bacterium
GATCGAGCCGGCGCTTCATGCCTCCGGAGTACGCGCCGGCGCGCTTCTTGGGGTCGACGTAGTCGAGCCCGACGGTCGCGATCAGTCGCTCCGCGGTCTTGCGCGCCTCGTCGCGCGGGGTGCCGAACAGCTCGGTCTGCAGCATGAGCAACTCGCGCGCCGTCATCAGCGGGTCGAGGCCGACGTCCTGGAGCGCTACACCGATCGCCTCGCGCACCTTGCCACCTTGCCTCTGGACGTCGTAGCCGGCCACCGTGGCACGGCCGGCGGTCGGGTTGAGGATCGTCGTCAGGATCTTGACCAGCGTCGATTTACCGGCGCCGTTGGGGCCGAGAAAGCCGAAGATCCGGCCCCCCGGTATCTCGAGGTCGACGCCGTCCACCGCTTGCAGGCCGCCGAAGCTGCGGTGCAGCCCTTCGGCGGTGATGTCGCGGTCGAGGCCGTCGTCGTTGCGGGCCACGTGTCCCTCCTGCCGTTGCATACACAAGTATCCTGGTCGGGATTCCCCGTCGGGCCGCGAGCTAATCGCGACGCGCGGCGGGCGAGCGCGTGGGGCGTGGGCGGGTACGCCCGCGCACGTCTCGCGGTGCCTTCTCTCTGCGCCCGCTCGCGCGTCGCCTCCGCGCCAGTCGGGTAAGACGTGCTCAACCACTGAGGAGGGGTCCGATGCCGATCTTCGAGACGCGGAGCATCATGCCGGCTTCGGCCGGCGAACTGTACGAGTACCACGCCCGGCCCGGCGCCTTCGAGCGTCTGGCGCCGCCGTGGCAGAAGCTGCGCGTGCTCGAGCAGACGGGCGGGGTGACCGGCGGACGCATCACCTTCCAGGTCTGGTTCGGGCCGATCAAGCGAAGCTGGACCGCGGAGATGAGCAGCAACGAGCCTGGGCGGCAGTTCGTCGACCGGCAGATCGACGGGCCCTTCTCAGCCTGGGAGCACACGCACCGGTTCGTGCCGGTCGACGACGAGCACAGCGAGCTGATCGACCACATCGAGTTCCGCTTGCCGGCCGGAGGCATCACCGACATGGTCGGTGAAGGGCCGGCCGCCAAGACCCTCGAGCGCCTGTTTCGCTTTCGCCACGAGCGTACGCGGCTCGACCTCGAACGGCACGTCGTGTGGGCCGACGGGCCGCGCCTCACGGTCGCGATCGCCGGCGCCGGCGGGCTGATCGGCACGCACCTTGCGGACTACCTCACGACCGCCGGCCACCGGGTCGTGAAGCTGGTGCGGCGGTCGGCAGACGGCCCCGACGAAGTCACGTGGGACCCGGCAGCAGGGACGCTGGATGCAGCCGGCCTCGCCGGCGTCGACGCCGTCGTCAATCTCGGCGGCGTGACCATCGCCGGCATCTGGACCGCCGGCCGCAGGCAGGCGATCCTGGAGAGTCGCGTGCAGGCGACCAGCACGCTGGCCGCGGCGATCGCGCGCATGGACTCGCCGCCGGCCGTGTTCGTGAGCGCCTCCGCGGTGGGGGCCTACGGCTCCCGCGGCGGCGAGGCGATCACCGAACAGACGGAGCTGGGCGCGGGCTTTCTTGCCGACGTGTGCCGCGCCTGGGAGGCCGCGGCCGACCCGGTCCGCGAGGCCGGCGTGCGCGTCGTGAACGCGCGCTTCGGAATCGTCGTGAGCGCCGCCGGCGGGGCGGTCGCCAAGATGCTCCCCGCCTTCAAGGCAGGCCTCGGCACGCGGCTTGGCGACGGCAGCCAGTACTGGGCCTGGGTCGACCTCGATGACCTGCTCGCCGCCGTCGAGTGGGCGATCCACGACGAGGGGCTGGCTGGGCCGGTCAACGTGACGGCGCCCGTGCCGGTGACCAACCGCGAGCTCACGAAGACCCTGGGGCGCGTTCTACGCCGCCCGGCTGCGCTGGCGGCGCCCGGCTTTGTCCTGCGCCGCGGCCTCGGCGGGATGGGCGAGGAGATGCTCCTCGCCAGCCAGCGCGCCGTGCCGGCGCGGCTCAAGGAGCGCGGCTTTCGCTTCTCGTTCCCCGATGTGGAGGCGGCGCTGCGCTACGAGCTCGGGCGCGTCTGAAGCGAGCGCAGCACCCACTCGACGCCGGTCCGGCCTTCAATATGCGATCGCCAGCGCGTGCCCGATGTCGTCGCGGAGCACGAGCTGGTC
The DNA here is from genome assembly GCA_038321515.1 of Thermoleophilia bacterium. GTDB lineage: Bacteria > Actinomycetota > Thermoleophilia > UBA2241 > UBA2241 > CAIXSE01. The sequence continues at coordinate 2,125 of JBBQFA010000189.1, forward strand.
GAGCATGAGCTCGGCCACGTCGGCGCGGGCGATGCGACGCCCGCCGGGGAGCGAGTACCCCGGCTCGACCCGATAGCCGCCGCGCGCGGGCCCGTCTACGAGCCCGCCGGACGCCCGCACGATCGTCCAGTCCAGCTCGCTCTGCCGCACGCTGGTCTCCATGCGCCGCAGGTCGGCATAGGCGTGCTTGAGAAACAGCGGCTTGACGATGTGCTCAAAGGTCCACGGGAGGTTGGGGTCAGGCCCCTGCTGCGTGCCGCCGGCCGACAGCACCACCAGCCGGCGCACGGCGTAGCGCTGCATCGAGCGGATCACATTGAGCGTGCCCTGGGCGTTCACCGCGGGGTCGGCCTTCTTCATTGCGACGCCGAGGGCGACGAGCACGGCGTCCTGCCCGTCCACAGCGTCGCTGGCGATGCCGCCGTCGAGCACGTCGCCGGCGACGACCCGCACCCTGCCGGCCAGGTCGCCGAGCTTCTCGGGGGCGCGGACGAGCGTGGTCACGTCGTGACCGCGCTCCAGCGCGCCCCCCACGAGCAGGCGCCCCGTGCGACCCGTTGCTCCGACGACGAGGACTCTCATGCCTGCATGGTACCCACCGGTATGCCGTAGGGGCCAGACGGACGCCTCCGGTCGCGGCGTAGCCAGCTTGGTAGGCGCATGACGCGCAGCCGATGCTCAAGGCCGTTGTCGATTGGGTACCATGAGGGCGTGGGTACCGATCTGGCGGACAAGGTAGTCCTCATCACGGGGGCGAGCATCGGCATCGGGCGCGAGACGGCGCTGCGCTTTGCCGTTGCCGGGAGCCGGCTGGCGCTCACGTACTTCGAGCATCGCGCCGAGGTCGAGGAGGTCGGCGACCTCTGCCGTGGCCTCGGTTCCCCCGATGTGCTCACGGCCTCGCTGCAGCTCGCCGACGACGACAGCATCCGCATGCTCCTCGAGGCGGTCATCGATCGCTTCGGCGCCGTGGACATCCTCGTGAACAACGCCGGGGTGATCTCCTGGCAGCCGTTCCTCGAGCAGGACTTCGGCGACATCGAGAGTCAGCTCGCGGTCAACCTCGAGGGCGTCATGAAGCTCACCTGGGTCTTTCTGCCGATGGTGACCGACGCCGTGATCACCATCGGCAGCACGGCGACCCTACACCAGTCGCGCACGCCGCCGACATACGGCGCGACCAAGTGGGGCCTGCGCGGCTTCGTCAAGGCGCTGGCCCTCGAGCGCCCGGGCAAACGGTTCGTGAGCGTGCACCCCACCGTGACCGCAACGCGCATGAACGACATGCGGGGCATGCCGCCGGAGCGCGTCGCCGAGGTCGTCTTCGAGGTCGCCGCCGGTGTCATCGAGGTGGAGCCCGGCGGCGACGTCGACATGCGCGACTACGCCCAAAGCTGACTCGCGCCCGCGTGCGTTCTCGGGAGGCAAGAAGGTCCGGGGCGGCGTACGCCGCCCCGGTCCTTTCTCATGGTGGCCGCGCCCCAGGGGGGAAGGGCCGGTCTCGGGACGCGGTCGTCACCGACGAGGGTGGCGACCGCGTCGCAGTCTTCTACTCGTACTGGATGGCCTCCAGGATCCGCGTGCCCGCGGCGCGGCGCGCCGGCAGCACCGCCGCGACGACGCCCACGACCACGGCGAGTACCAGGAACACACCGAGTTGCGTCCACGGCAGGCTGAAGACCAGCCCGTCGCCGCCGAGCTGCGTGACGATCACGTAGCCCATGGCGATGCCGACAACGGTGCCGAGCACGCCGCCGATCACGGCGGTGATCACGCTCTCGTAGCGGACCATCTGGCGGAGCTGCCGCCGGGTGGCGCCGATGGCGCGCAGCATGCCGATCTCACGGGTGCGCTCGTGGACGCTCAGCACCAGGGTGTTGACGATGCCGAAGATCGAGATGAGCACGCTCATGGCCAGCAGGCCGTAGAACATGGTGAGGATCTGGTCGACCTGCTTGTTGATGGCGTCGAGGTACTCGGCCTTGGTCTCGACCGTCTGCGTCGGGTACTCGGCGAGCGCCTTCTGCACCGCTGCCTGGGTGCCGGCGCTGCCGTCCGTGCGCACCAGCGTCATGCCGGCGGCCGTCGGGACGTCCAGCTTCTTGAGCGTGTCGAGGTTGACCATCATGCCGCTGTACGCCATCTGGTCGCGGTAGAAGCCGAGTACGGTAAGCTTGGCCGTCTTGCCGCTCTGGCTGGTGACCGTGACGGTGTCGCCCGCCTTGACCTTGCCGGCGATCGGCGAGCCGTCCTCGAGGATCACGTGGCTCTCGTCGAGCTCGTTGTACAGGGCGTCGCCGCCACCGCGCCGCCAGTCGGGACCCCAGACCTTGGTCCAGACGGTGGGATCCACGGCGTTGGCGGTGACGACACCGCCGCCCTTGACCTTGAACGGCGCCCAGGCGACTCCGGCAGCCGCTTCCACGCCGGGCACGTCTTCGAGCGCGCGCACCGTCTTCTGGGGCACGGTGAGGAACGCCGTGTTGTCCTGCGCCACCAGATCGGCGCGCGTGGAGTTGCTTATCGCGCCGCCGAAGGAGCTCTTCATCGCCTGGGCGAACACGGCGACGAAGACGACCATCGCGAGGCCGATCATGAGCGCCGCCGCGGTCGCGGCCGTGCGGCTCGGGTTGCGGCCGGCGTTGTCGCGGGCCAGACGGCCGCTGGTGGGCGCCAGCTTCTCCAGCGGCCAGCCGATGATCCTGCTCGCCGGCCGCACGACGTACTTGGCCAGCATGGCGATGGCGACGAAGAGCAGCAGGCCGCCGAGCCCCATGAACAGCAGGCGGCCGTTGGTGCCGCCGTCGGCGAGGATGCCGTAGGCGAGGGAGCCGCCGCCGAGGGCGGCGAAGGCCAGGGCGATGGCGGTGGTGAACTTCGCGAAGCGCGTCGGCGGCAGGGTCGCGCCCTCCTGGAGGGCCGCCACCGGCGGCACGCGCGTGGCGCGCAGGGCCGGGGCCAGCGCCGAGAGGAGCGTGACACCCACGCCGACGAGCACGGCGATCAGGATGGTCCGGGGCTCGAGGGCGATCCCCGCCGTCGGGATGTCGGCGCCGACGATCTTGAACAGACCGTTGATGCCTTTGGCCACGCCGAGGCCGGCGACGATGCCGATGGCCGAGGCGAGCACGCCCAGGGTGAGCGCCTCGGCGAACACCGAGACAAGTACCTGGCGTCGGCTCGCGCCGAGGGCGCGCAGCATCGCGAACTCGCGGCGCCGCTGGGCGACGGTGATGCTGAAGGCGTTGAAGATGATGAATGCGCCCACGAAGACGGAGACGCCGGCGAACGCCAGGAGCACCGGCGTGAGGAACGAGCCGATCGCGTCGGTCGTCTCGGCGGTCCGGTCGGCGGCAGCCTGCTCACCCGTCTTGACGCTGACGCCGGCCGGCATGGCGGCCTTCACG
>JBBQFA010000190.1:0-5519 GCA_038321515.1 Thermoleophilia bacterium
CCGTCCCGCAGCTTGACCTGCCAGACCGAGCCGTCGGCGTTGGGCTCGATGCTCTCGGCCAGCAGGTTCTCCAACTGCATGTCCATGGACCAGTTGGTGAGGCCCTCGTACATGATGTACTGGATGGCGATGTCGGGCTCATACGAGCCGATGTGCGGGTCGGCCGTGTCTTTGGCCGAGCCGCCGACGATGCCGACCATGAGGTCACCACCCTTGTTGGGGGTGCCTGCGGCGGCGGACGCTGAGGACGTGTCGGTGGTGGAGCCGCTGCCGCACGCCGCGGCCACCGGCCCCAGTGCCGCGACGGCGCCGAGCGCGGCGGCTCCCTTGAGGAGGTCACGGCGCGAGACGCGCTTATTGACGAGCCGGCCGAGCTCGCCGAGGTCGAACCCTGATGAACCCCGCTGATCTTGATCGGTCACGATACTTCTCCCCCTGTCGTGCTCGTTGCCTGAAGGTCGCGCCTCAGTTCGATCAATGGCGCCTTGGGCGATTTGGCCCTGGCGCGGCGAGCCTTGGTCAAACCGTCTGCGACGACGAGCCCCCTAGCCTGACGTGCCTCGTGTTGTCCAACCCATCCACCCGGGTGGGTAACCACGATACGACACTATGGACAACGTGTCGCCGTTCTGTCAAGAGTCCTAGGCAGAGACACTAGCACCCCGGCCGGGAACTGGCAAGGTCGGACAACGGAATCACAGCGTAACTAACGGATTCCGACAAGTTCATTGAACAACATCTGCTAAATCGCTATACTTCCTGCCCATGAACAGCGAAACAAATAGCCATCCCGAAAGACAGCCCTACGTCCGGCTGGGCTCCCTGCCGCACGGCACCATCGAGCTCGACGACCTCGACCGGCGCATCATGAAGCTGCTGCGCCACGACGGGCGCCTGAGCTACGCGCACATCGCGCGCTCGGTGAGCATCTCCGAGCCGACCGTGCGCAAGCGCATCGACCGTTTGGTTCGCGCCGGGGCGATCATCAACGCGGCGCGCATCAACCCCGCGCCGATCGGCTTCCCTATCGACGCGATGATCGGTATCAAGGTGGCGCGCGGCCGAGTCAAGCAGATGGGCCGCGAGCTGGCGCGCATGGAGAACGTCGCCTACGTGGCCTACGTGGCCGGCAGTTTCGACATCATCATCGAGGCGTTCCTGCCCCACATGGAGGGCCTGTTCAAGTTCCTCAACGAGGACCTCGACAAGATCGACGGCATCGTCAGCACCGAGAGCTGGAACGTGCTGCGCACGGAGAAGTTCTTCTACAACTGGGAGGGCGAGGACGTCGGCCTCGAGCCCTTGCCGGAGCGTGCTGGGGCGGAGCCGGACGACGACTCTCCTCCGGGGTCTTGACCCCCGACGTGGTCACCGGCGGCTTGCCCGCCCGGGCGTGACACTCCCAAGGCCCTGATGCCGGCCGCCGTCCTCGCGCTGCTCGCCAGCTTCTCGTGGGGAACGTCCGATTTTCTCGCCGGCGTCGAGTCACGCCGCTCGACCGCCTGGACGGCCGCGCTGGGCGGCCAGGTGATCGCGGCGCTCTCGCTGATCTTCTTGATCGCGGCGCTGGGCCCGGCGCGGCCGGCCCTCGGCGCACTGGCCGCGCCGGCCATCGGCGGCGCAGCCGGCGGTCTCGGCGTCGTCCTTCAATACCGGGCGCTCGCACTTGTCGACATGAGCCTGGTCTCGCCGATCATCGCCGGCGCGGCTCTCGTTCCCGTGCTCTGGGGCACTGCGGCCGGCGAGCGGCCCAGCGGGCTCCAGGTCGCCGGCATCATGTTCACGCTGGTCGGGATCGTCCTGATATCGCGAAAGGGTCAGGGTGCCGCCGCGACGACGCGTTCGATCGACCGCACCGGCATCCTCATGGCCATCGGCGCCGCCGCCGCCTTCGGCTTCTTCCTCGTCGCCCTTGACTACGGCGGCACGGCCGACCCGTTGTGGACGGTGACGGTGGCGCGCACGGCGGCGGTGCTGACGCTGGCCGCCGTCGCCGCCGTGACCCGGCCGAGCATCCGGTTGCGCGGCGGCGCGGTCCCCGCGCTCCTCGTCATCGGACTGCTGATCGCCGCGGCCAACGTCCTGTTCACCGTGGCGACCACCCTCAGCTATCTCAGCGTCGTCGGGGTCCTCGGCTGGCTCAACCCCGCGATCACCATGGTCTGGGCGCGTCTTGTGCTGCACGAGCGACTCAGGCCGCTCCAGCTGGGCGCGGCGGCGCTCGTGTTCGCCGGCATCGTCTGCCTCACCCTGGGCTGACGCCCGTGCATAGGGTCGGTCGCGATCGATCCGTGACCGAGGGCGTCCCTGCGATTGGCGCGCGAGCGCCCAGGGACGATACCCTGCGTGCAGCAAGGTGGTGCTGACCGCGGCGATGGCGCCGCGGTCCCGAGGATCGCGCGGGACGGCGCCGGCCGCCGCGCAGAAAGGGACGCTCATGGACGAGCCCACGTGTGCGACCTGTCCATGGTGGTCGCGATTCCCTGAGCGGGTCGAGTTCCGCATGTGTGATGACGGCACACAGACGGAGAGCCGTACGCCGAACGACAGGGGCGAGTGCCGCAAGCTGCCGCCCCTCTTCGAGCGCACCTTCCCCATCAGCCGCATCGACGATTGGTGCGGCGAGCACCCCGGCCGCGCGCCCACCCGCCCCGGCACGACCGGCTGAGGCCGGCGGACGCGCGGCTCAGACCGCGTCCGGGCCGGCCGCAGGCCCGTCGTCCCGAGTCTCCAGCCAGTCCCTGCCGCGGCGCTGGGCCACCGCACACGCGCCGTAGAGTTCGTCCGTCGCCGTCACCACGGCGTCGGGTCCCAGCAGATCCAGCAGCCCGGTACGACGCAACTGGTCCTGCATCTCCTGGCCGACCCCCGCGAGGTAGAGCCGCCCCTCACTGGCCGCGCATTCCGCCGCGTAGTCGCGGATCAGGGCGATCGTGGCGCTGTGGAGCGTCCCCCGCCCGCGCACGCGCAACACGACCACGGGGCACCGCGCCGCCCCGACAGAGGGCAAGGACTCCCTGACCTTCGGGCCGGCCGCGAAGAAGAGACTGCCGTAGATGTCGAGCACGGTGACGGTCCCACTCGAGAGCTCGCGCGGGGCCGTGGTCTCCCTCAGGCGCCCGTCGTCACCGATCACGACCTGCATCACGCGCACGTCCAGAGAGGACAGGTACATGTACTTCAGCACCGTGATCGCCGCGCCGGCGAGCACGGCGTACTGCAGGGGGACGACCAGCACGAGGACGAAGGTCACGACCATGATGGCGGCGGACACCCTGTCCGCCCTCCAGATGTCACGAGCGGCGCGCGGGTGCAGCGCGCTCGAGGCCGCCACGATCAGGATGCCCGCCGTGACCGCCAGCGGCACCTGCTGTACCAGCGGCGCCGCGACCAGGACGACGAGGACGACGAAAAGGCCTGCGAACACGGATGACCAGCGTGAGCGCGCACCGGCGCCGGTGTCGAGCGCCGTGGCCTGCACGGAACCTCCGACGACCCCGCCGGTGAAGCAGCCCGACAACATGTTCGCGACGCCTTGTCCGGTGAAATCCCGGCTGGCGTCGCCGAAGCCCCCGTCCGCGTTGGGGACCGTGCGGCTGATGCCGGCTCCCTGCACGAGCCCGATGATCGCCAGAGATACGGCCGGCAGCAGCAGCGCCGGCACCAGCGAGAAGTCGGGCAGCTGAGGCAACGGCAAGCTCCTGGGTATGGGTGCGATATCGCCGACGACGGCCACCGACGGCAAGTGGAGCAGCGCGACCGCCACCGTCAGGACGACGAGCGCGATCGCCATCGCGAACAGTCGCAGACGGGTCCGTCTGAGCCCGAGGACCAGCAGCACGGTCGTGAAGCCGATGATCGTGGTCGGGAGGTCGACCTTGCCGGCGTGGACGAGGGTGTCCACGGCCTTCTGGACGGTGTTGTCGTAGGCGCTCGAGAAGCCGGTGAGCGCCGCCAGCTGGCCGAGCAGGATCGTCACCGAGATGCCGGCCATGAAGCCGACCATGACCGCGTTGGAGATGAAGCGCACCAAGCCGCCGGCCCGCAGGAGGCCGGCAGCCGCCATGACGGCGCCGGTCAGGAACGCCAGCATGAACATGCCGGCCACGCGCTGTTGCGGCGGGAGCGTGGCGAGGACTCCTCCCGCGGCCAGGCTCAGCACGGCCGTGGGGACGATGGACATCCGCTCCGAGCCGGCCGTCAGCGCTCCCGACGGAGAGCCGACCATCACCGCGTACAGGCCGTGGACGGGCGGGATGCCGGCGAGCATCGTGTACGCCATGGAGTTGCCGACCTGGGCCGCCCCGACGGTGACGCCGGCGAGCAGGTCGCGAGGCAGGTCCTTGCGCGTCGGCAGGTCCAGCCGGGCCACGATGCCGCGCCGGCGGGAGGAAGACTCGACCCGTCGCCTCGTCATCGCGCCCCCCTCGCGCCGCTGATCAGCCGCGTCCGAGGATTCGGAAGCGGGCCATCACGCTCGAGACGCGGCATCGTCGTCACGGGCGTGCGCCCTCTGAAGGACCTCCGCGACTTCCGGCCGGGTGAACCACTCGGGCAGCTTCTTGCCCTTGGCGAGATACTCCTCGCGCACCTGCGTGCCGGAGATCGAGTAGATGTTGGCTCCGGGCGGGACGAGGCTGGCTTCTTCGTAGCGATTCTCGTCGGCCAGGTAGACCAGCTCCCGGGAGCCGATGGTCTGCACGCCGATCTCCGCCGAGTAGTGCTCCGCCATGGCCTGCGCGTCGTAGGGCCCGTAGAAGGGCACGCCGTGCGAATCGGGCCCGGGGCCGGCGTGGTCCCGCCCGACGATGAGATGCGTGGCTCCGTAGTTGCGGCGGATGATCGCGTGCCAGACCGCCTCTCGCGGCCCCGCGAAGCGCATGGCGAGAGGCATGAGAGAAAGCAGCGTGGTCGACTGGTCGTAGTAGTTGCGCACCAGCACCTCGTAGGCCTCGACGCGCAGCGCATGGTGCACGTCCTGAGGCCGGGTCACGCCGACCGCCGGATGGATGAGGAGCGTGGCGCCGACGGCGCTCGCGGCGCGCTTGCTGAGCTCCTCGTGGATGCGGTGCATCGGGTTGCGGGTCTGGAACGCGACCACCTGAGGATTGCCCATGGCCACGAGGCGCGCACGGGTCTCGGCCGGCGTGAGGCACAGCGGCCCGTGCAGACGGTGGCGGGGCAGATCGAGCATGCGCGGGCGGCCGGCCAGGTAGTGACTCGGCCACCTGGCGGCCTCGATCACCAGCGGGTGGGCGGTGTCCCTGCCGCCGAGCACCGCCCGCATCTCGCGCAGGATGTCGTGCGGGTAGACCTCGTCCACCTCGAGCACCGCCAAGACCACGCCCTGCTCGTCCGTCAGCGCCACCTCGCCAGGGGCGCCGCGCAGGGCATCGCCGCGGACGGGCACCGCGAGCGGGATCGGGAAGAGCATGCCGCCCCTGAGGTGCATCTCGGACAGCACCGACTCGGACTCGTCGCGCGCCATGAACCGATCGAGCGGAGAGAATGCCCCGACC
>JBBQFA010000191.1:0-5503 GCA_038321515.1 Thermoleophilia bacterium
CGATCAGTGCATCTTGCTGCCGCCGCCACTCGTGACGAGGGCGAACAGCAGGGACGCGAGCGTCTTCTCGATCTTCTTGCTCATCAGTGGACCTCATTCGATCGGTCGCTCACGGTCAGTGCATCTTCCCGCCGAAACGGACGTGCATCTTTCCACCAAACTTGATGTGCATTTTTCCACCGAAACGCATAACCCCTCCTAAAGGTTTCTCGCCAACTGCCGATACTTTATGGTTGACGATTCGTGTGGCGACTCTACGGAGCTTCGCCATGCCGTGCCTACCCCGCGCACTTGGACAAAAGGGGCAAGTCACGGCCCTCAAGTTGCCAATCTGGACAACGCTTCTTGCGCCCGCCCCTCCGATCGACCCTGGGCCGGGACACGTCAACCCCCTTGGTGTAGGCTTCGGGCGCGGCCGCTCGGAGGCTGGCCGCGGGGCACGCGGGTCCACTCGCCTCATCAGGTCAAGGCGCGCACCGGGGGGTACGGGCGATAGAGGCGAATGCCGCCGTCACTGAGGCACCAGACACACCGCTGGCCCGCAACGGCAGCTTCATGCTGCTCTGGGCGGGCCAGTTCATCTCGCAGATCGGCGACCGCCTGGCTGCCCTGGCGTTCCCGTGGCTCGTCTACACGACCACCGGGTCGGCCGTGGGCACCGGCGCCGTCTTCGCGCTCTACACGCTGCCCTACGTCCTCTTCGGCGCCTTCGCCGGCGTGCTCGTCGACCGCTTCAACAAGCGCCGCACGATGATCGTGGTCGACCTTGTGCGCGCCGGTCTGGTCCTGCTCGTGCCACTCGTTGCCGGCCGATCCCTGCCGGCCGTGTACCTGCTCAGCTTCGCGATGGCGAGCGCCGGTGTGTTCTTTGACCCCGCCAAGCTCGCCATAGTGCCGGAGATCGTGCCGAGAGGCCGCCTCCTGCGCGCCAACTCGCTGCTCGCCACCGGCGAGAACCTCACCGAGATCCTCGGCTGGGCCTTTGCCGGCGTGCTCCTCGCCTTTGTGAGCACCTCAGCCGCCTTCGTGATCGACGCGGCCACCTTTGCGGTCTCGGCCGCGGCGCTCACGCTGATGCGGTATCGGGCGCCGGCGCGCGCGGCGGCGGAGCGCAGCGCGCGCGCCCTCTGGGGCGAGCTGCAAGAGGGCCTGAGTTTTCTCCGTCTCCATCGCGGACTGCGCGCGAACACGCTCATGATCGTCGTGTGCGTCGCCGGACTCGGCGCCGCCTACCCGCTCACCTTCATGCTGGCCGTGAAGGTGCTGGGCGGCGGGACCAAGGCTTTTGGAGCACTCGAGGCGGCCGTGGGGGCCGGCTACCTCGTCGGCTCGATCGCCCTCGTCGCCCTGGCACCGCAGATGCACAAGGGATGGACGATGATCGGCGGCCTGCTGCTGATGGGCGTCTGCCTCGCGGTCGTCTCCGTCACGGGATCGGTGTGGCAGGCTTGCATCCCCTTCCTCATCTTCGGAGTCGCCAACGCCGCCGCCCTCATCGCCGTGGACACGTACCTTCAGGAGACCGTGCCCCAGGGCCTGCGCGGCCGCGTGCTCGGCACGCGCTTCACGCTCACGCAGGGCACCTACGCGCTCTCGGTGCTCGCCGGTGGGGCGCTCGCCGGCTTCTTCGACGTGCAGGCGCTCTTTGTCGTCGCCGGCGCGATCATCGTGCTGGGCGCCGTCCTCGGGCTGCTCACCCGCGAGGTGCGCGAGGCCTGAGGCCGGGCGCCTGTCGCGCCCGGACGCCGCTGCAGTCGCGCGGGCGGCGGCTCAGGCGGCGGCTCCAGCGACTCCGGCGCGTCAGGCTGCGCCGCCCCCACCGCGGGTGATAGCCTTGCGGCCATATCCGTAGGGTGGCCGGCCGGAGCGGGCTCCGCGGCCCTGGGCCGCGGACGCAAAGGCGCCATGACCTCCCCGATCGACGTACAGACTTCGGACCTACCCGGTACGCCGCGTACGAGCTGGCTGCAGCTCGGCGTGGTCTCGGTCGCCGAGTTCGTCGTGTGGACCGGCTTCGGCGCCATCATGCCGTTTCTCCCTATCTTCCTGCGCGAGCAGGCGCACAGCTCGATGGTCATGATCGGCGTGGTCGCCGCCGCCTTCTACCTGGGTACGCTCCTGTTCTCGTCGCCGTTCGGGTGGCTCAGCGACACGATCGGCCGCAAGCCCGTCATGCTCGGCGGCGTGATTCTGTACGCCGTCTCGATGTTCCTGTTCACGCGCACCGCGGACCCGTACTGGTTCGTTCTCTTCCGCTTCCTGGAGGGAGTCGGCACGGCAGCGGTCGCCCCGGCCGCCATGGCATTCGTGGCGGACATCACCACCGAGCAGACGCGCAGCAAGGCGTACGGCATCCTCACCTCGGCGCAGTTCGGCGGGCTCATCGCGGGGCCGGCGCTGGCGGCGCCGATCTACCATCTGTTCGGCGGCGGCCGCGCCGGCTTCTACGGTATCTTCTACTTTGGCGCCGTCCTCACCGCCGCGACGGCGGTGCTCGTGGCGGCGCTCATCCGCGAGCCCGGCACCTCGAGGCAGCGGCAAGCGGCGCGACACAGCAAGAAGGCGGAGCGGCCGCCTTACCGCGCCATCCTCTCACCGGCGATCATCGCCTTTCTCATCGTCGGCTTCACCAGCCACTTCGCCATGGGCGCCTTCGAGGTGGTGTGGAGTATCTGGCTCAAGCACCTCGGCGCGTCCATGACCTACATCGCCCTCACCTGGATCGCCTTCAGCGTGCCGATGCTGCTGGCGTTCGTCGGCGGCATCGTCGCCGACCACTACAGCCGCTTCGTGCTCATGTTCGCGGGCTACACGATCTCCGCCGTGGCGTGGATCCTTTACGGCACCACGACCAACCTGACGCTGTTCCTCATCGTCAACGTCGTGGAAGGACTCGCCATCGCCTTCTCGTACCCGCCCAAGCAGGCGTTTCTCATCCAGGTGAGTCCGCCGCGGTGGCTGGGCACGGTGACCGGCCTGGAGTCCACCTCGATGCAGCTCGCCGGCATGATCGGTACTTTCACCGCCCCGGTGATGTACGGCTGGATCTCGGGCTCCGTGATGGCCATCGGAGGCGTGCTCAACCTGGTCGGCCTGGCGATCGCGGCGCCGATCCTCAGGCGTGAGTGGCGGCGGCTCTCTGCCGCCGGGCCGGTGCCGAGCACCAAGGATCTGGAGGCAAGCGCGGCGGCGCACCCGACGGCCGCGGCACAGCCGCCTTCGAGCGCGGAGTAGGGGCTGGGGCCGGTCGACGCAGTCGGCCCGGGGCCGGTCAACGAGGGGTCACATTGTCACCCGAGTGATGCATTGATGCTATGATGCGCATGGTCTGTACTGCAGGCATGGAGCTCATCATGCGCACCACGCTCACCATCGACTCGGACGTGCTGGCGGCGTTCAAGCACCAGGCCGGCGAGACTCACGAGACGTTGAGCGGCCTGATCGAGGCCGCTCTGCGCGAGCATCTCGCGCGGCAGCGCGACACCCCCGCCACCAAGCCGCTCGACTTTCCTATTGTCGGCGGTAGCGGGCTCGCCACCGAGCTCGATCTCACGAGCAATGCCACTATGCTCGGTCTCGTCGATGAGCTCGACGGCGTGTACGAGCGCTTCCGCGCCGGCGAGCCCGGCGGCGACGCAGCCGGCGACGCGCACGCCTGAGTCCTCGCGTGCTGCTCCCCGACCTCAACGTGCTCATCGGCGCGCACCGCGCCGACAGCCCGCTGCACCCGGTCTGCCGAGACTGGCTGCGAGCGGTCTACGCCGGCGACGAGGCGTTCGGGCTGTGCGCACCGATCCTCATCGGCCTGGTGCGCATCCTCACCCACCCGCGCCTGTTCACACGGCCGGACACGCACGACGAAGCCTTCACGTTCGTGCGCTCCTTGCTCGGCCACCCGAACGCCGTGGTACTCAACCCGGGTCGGGAGCACGTGCGCCTCTTCGAGGGTCTATGTCTGGCGGCCGACGCGCGAGGCGACCTCGTGACCGACGCCTACCTCGCGGCTCTCGCCCTCGAGACCGGGGCCGTGCTCGTCAGCGCCGACCGCGACTTTGCCCGCTTCCCCGGGCTGCGGTGGCGGCGTCCGGCAGACTGACGCTGTCGAACTGTGCACACCAGTCGTCGGCGACGCCGTAGTATCGCTGGCCGGCGCGCGTTGTACGCGAGCCGGCTAGTACCGCCGCACCTCGCGATACAGCGTGTCGCGTTGCACCGGCGTGCGCCCGGCAGCGCAGATCAGCCTCACCATGTCGTCGACGTCGCACTGATTGCGCACCCCGGCCGCGGCGACGACGTTCTCCTCGATCATCGTCGAGCCCATGTCGTTGGCGCCGAAGGCGAGGGCGACCTGCCCCATGCGCAGACCCTGCGTGACCCACGAGGCCTGGATGTTGGGCACGTTGTCGAGGTAGACGCGGGCCACGGCGAGCAGGCGCAGGTAGTCGAACCCGGTGGCCGCCGTGTGGCCGGCCGCCAGCTCCGTGTTGCCGGCCTGGAAGGTCCAGGGGATGAAGGCGGTGAATCCGCCGGTCTCGTCCTGCAGGTCGCGGATGCGACGCAGGTGCTCGACGCGCTCCGCGGGGGTGTCGAGCGAGCCGAACATCATCGTCGTCGTGGATTTCATGCCGAGGCCGTGGGCGACGCGCATCACGTCGAGCCAGGTGTCGGTGGGGATCTTGTGCGGGCTGATCGCGGTGCGCACGCGATCGACGAGGACCTCGGCGCCGCCGCCGGGCAGGCTGTCGAGGCCGGCGGCGTGCAGTCGCACGAGCGTCTCCGCCACGGTCAGGTCGCTCATCTTGGCGATGTGCGCGATCTCAGGCGGCGAGAGCGAGTGGATGTGGATCGTGTAGCGCGCCTTGATGCCGCTGAAGACCTGCTCGAACCAGCAGATGTCGAGGTCGGGGTGCAGCCCGCCCTGCATCATGATCGCGGTGCCGCCGAGAGCCAGAGTCTCCTCGATCTTGCGGTGGATGTCGGCCTCGGCGAGCAGATAGCCCTCGCCGCTGCCCGGCTTCTTGTAGAAGGCGCAGAAGCGGCAGCCCGAGAGGCAGTAGTCAGTGTAGTTGATGTTGCGGTCGACGATGAAGGTGACGTCGACGCCCGGGTGGAGGCGGCGACGGACGGCGTCGGCGCGCGCGCCGACGCCCAGCAGGTCGCCGCCCTCGAGCAGGGCGAGCGCCTCGGCGTCGTCGATGCGCCGGCCGGCGTCGGACGGGTCCAGGATACGCGGGGTCACGGTCATGCGCGCGCTCCGGGCGCGTCGTCCAGCCGCCACACCATCGCCACGTAGTCGAAGCCGTGCCCCTTCGGGTGACGGACGGGAAGCCCGGCGACGACCTCGTCGCCGGCATTGGGAAAGCGCTGCGACATCAAGCCCACGAGGAACGCCGCGAGTCGTCCGTCAGCCTCGACGATGAGGCATGTGTCTCCGAAATGCTCGAAGAGTTGCGGGCAGATGCCGTGGACCATGGGCGTCCCCGGCCACCAGTCGTCGATGGCG
>JBBQFA010000192.1:0-5423 GCA_038321515.1 Thermoleophilia bacterium
GGGGCGGCGAAGGCCTTGTCGCGCGGGTCGACGCGCACCTGGGTGACGATCGTCACGACCGCCGTCTCGAGCTTGCGCTTGCGCAGGTGGTTGGCGAGGCTCTGCGCCGCCATGTAGCCGATCTGGCCCTGGCTCATCGCGCCGCAGACGTCCATCGGCATCGGCGCCACCGTCTTGGCGGCCAGGGCGTTCTGGATGAGCAGGTTGCCGACCTGGGGGCCGTTGCCGTGCGTGAGCACGACTCTCCAGCCGTCTTCGACGAGGGCGGCGATGCGGCGCATGGCGCCGTCGATGTTGAAGAGTTGCTCCTCGAAGGTGCCGACCTGGCCGGGCTGTAGGATGGCGTTGCCGCCGAGGGCGACGACGACGGTCTTGCCATTCTTCTTGCGGGTTGCTGCCATCGGGTTCCCTCTCAGGCTAGCTGAGCAGTGCCTTGCCGATCGACAGCAGGGCCGGGTCGGCGGGCAGTTCGTCGATGCCGATCAGGGCGAGCATGAGCGCCTTTTGGAAGTGCATCCGGTTCTGCGCCTGAGGGAAGATGATCGAGGCCTCGCTGTCGGCGACGTCGTCGGTGACCTCTTCGCCGCGCATCGCCGGCAGACAGTGCATGAACCGGGCGCCCGGCTTGGTGTGGCTCCAGAGCTCCTTGTTGACCTGGAAGGGCTGGAAGGAGGCGACGCGGTCTTTGTACTCGTCCTCCTGGCCGGTCCACCACCAGCAGTCGGTGTAGATGAAGTCGGCCCCGGCGATGGCCTCGAGCGGGTCGTTGGTGAGCAGAAACGAGCCGCCGCTCTCGGCGGCGAACTGCGCAGCCAGCTTCGCCAGCTCCGGCGCCATCTCGTAGCCGGCGGCGTTGCCGATGCGCACGTTCAGGCCGAGCTTGGTGAGCGTGGTGGACAGCGAGTTGCACGGGTGCGCGGCGTCACCGACGTAGGCGAACGTGACGCCGGCCAGCGTGCCGGCGTGCTCGAGGATGGTGAAGGCGTCGCTCATGCTCTGGCAGGGGTGCCGGTCGTGGTCCATGCCGTTGATGACCGGCACCGTCGACCAGGCGGCGAGCTCGTTCACGGTCTCGTTGGCCTTGGAGCGGATCTCGATCGCGGAGTTGTACTGCGAGAGCGTGCGCGCCGTGTCGGCGATGCTCTCGCGGCCGGGGAGGTGGATTTCGCCGGGACGCAGGTAGAGCGCGTTGCCGCCGAGCTCGGCGAAGCCGTTCTCGAAGCTGACGCGCGTGCGCGTGGAGGCGGCCTCGAAGATCATCGCCAGGTGCTGGCCGGGGAGGAAGGACGTGAGCGGCCGCTTCTTCCACACGGACTTGAGGTTCACGGCGAGCTTGAGTAGGTCTTCGAGTTCCTCGCGCGTGTAGTCGAGGTCGGTGAGAAAGTGGCGGCCGCGGAACTTCTTGAGGGCGGGGAGGGTGGTGTTCAAGGTCTGTACCTCCTGGCACGCGTCGTTTGAGCGGGTGCCGACGAGACTTGTCTGTCCGGACGGACAAATGTATGCTAGCAATCGATGCACGAAATGACAAGTGCCAGGGCGAGCGAGCGAGGGTACATCACGTGAGCGCGATGAAAGACAAGCGGCGCAGCCTGGCACAGGGCCTGGGTCTGCCGGAGCCGCTGTTGCTCGAGGACCCCATGGAGGCCCTGCCGCCGACGGCGCAGCGGATCCTCGCCGCCGCGCAGCGCCTGCTGGCCGACGGGGGGTTCGAGGCGCTCAGACTCTCCGCCATCGCGGCGGAGGCCGGTGAGTCCAAGGCGAGCATCGGCTACCACTTCGGCAACAAAGACGGCCTCGTCACCGCCCTCGTCGACTCGCTGGCGCACGACGCCAACCGCGGACTGATCGAGGAGACAGCAGCGTTTCCCCCAGGCGAGGAGCGCGTGCACGCGCTCATCGACGGGGAGACCCGCATCGCGGCCGACGCCGAGACCTTCCAGTCGTTCTTCGACACGCTGCCTCACGCGCTCCGCGACCCGGACCTCCGCGGTCGCGTCGCGGCGCTGTACGACGGCTACCGGGAGACAGTCCTGCGCTGCCTCGACGCCGGCGACGCGGCCGGGCGCGCCGAGTTGCGACCGTTCGCCATGCTCATGATCGCCATCGTCGACGGGCTCGCCATCCAGCACGGCCTCGACCCCGATGGGGCGGACGTGCGCGCTGCGACGGAGCTGTGGGAGAAGCTGGCGCAGCCGTTCCTCGCGGCGACGCGCGAGGCGCAGCACGGTTGACGCGGGGTCGCCGCGCCGCGGTTCACGCAGGGCCGCCGCGGCCGAGGAGCGGCCGCGCGTCGCGACGACCGAGAGTCCGGTGTAGCCGTCGCCCGCCGACGCGGGTATCCTTGGTGTCGTGGACGCGGCGATCATCTGGCATGAAGCCTATTCCGAGCACGACACGGGGGCTCACCCCGAAGGCTCGGACCGCGTCGCCTCGCTGGTAGAGCACCTCGAAGGTACCGACCTTTGGCCCCGGCTCACGGTGGCGTCGTCGCCGGAGCCGGCGAGCGAAGCCGACATCCTGCTCGTCCACACACCCGCTCACCTCGCCCTGGTCAAAAAGGCGGCGTTGGGCGGCGGCCACTGGCTCGACCCCGACACCCACGTGTCTCCGGCCAGCTACGAGACGGCGCTTCTCTCGGCGGGCGGCGCCATGCGCGCCACGGAGCTGTGGGCGGACGGCCTCGTGCCGTTCGCGCTCATCCGCCCGCCCGGGCACCACGCCACACCCGACCGGGCGATGGGCTTCTGCCTGTTCAACAACGTCGCCATCGCTGCGGCCCGGCTCCTGGGCCAGGGGTACGAGCGTGTCGCCATCCTGGACTGGGACGTGCACCACGGCAACGGTACGCAGGCGGCGTTCTACGCCGAGGCCCAGGTCCTGTTCGGCTCGGCGCATCAATGGCCGCACTACCCCGGCAGCGGCTTCTTCGGTGAGTGCGGCGAGGGGCAGGGGGAGGGCTTCACCGTCAATGTCCCGCTCCCCGCAGGGTCGCTTGACGGCGACTACGCGAGCGTCTTCGCCGCCGTGTTCGAACCGATCGTGCGGCAGTTCGCGCCGCAGGCGATCCTCGTCTCCGCCGGCCAGGACATCCACCGCGACGACCCCCTGGGCAGTATGCTCGTCACCGAGGTCGGGTTCGCTGACATGGCCCTGCGTTGCCTTCTGCTCGCGCAGGATCTGTGCGAGGGCCGGCTCGCCTTCGTGCTCGAGGGCGGCTACGACAGGGGGGCGACGGCGCGCGCCGTCGAGGCGGTCCTGCGCGCCGTGGCCGACGAACGGGCGCCGGCGTCGAGCGCGGTGACCGAGCGCGCCACCGCGGCGGTGGCGCGCGCGCGCGAGACACAGGCGGCGTTCTGGGACGTGTGAGGAGTCAGACCACGACCTGGCGCAGACCGAGACGCTCCATCTCTTCTCTCACATCCTCGCCGACACCGTCGTCGACGATGATCGTGTTCACCTTGTCGAGTGTGCAGATGGCGACGTCGCCGACGACGCCGAACTTGCTGCTGTCGGCGAGCACCACGATCTCCCCTCTGGTCTGACGGATCATCGCCCGCTCGACGCCGGCCAGGCCGATGCTCGGTGTCGTGATGCCTTCTTCGAGCGTGACGCCGTCGGCTCCGATGATGAACCGGGAGGCGTGGAACGTACTGACGGCCTCGATCGCGAGGGCGCCTTCGAGCGTGTTCGAGCGCTGCCGGTAGGAGCCGCCCACGAGCACGACGTCGAGGCTGGTCCGCTGTCCCGTGGAGATGGCGCCGACGTTGTGGGTCACGACGCGAGCCTTGAGCTGCGGGTCGACGTGGCTGAGGACCTGGGCGGCCGTCGTCCCCGAGCTGAGAAACACGGTCTCGCCGAGGGTGATGGTTGCCGCGGCCGCCTGGGCGATGCGCCGTTTTTCCTCCGAGTGCGTACGTACGTTGGTGGCGTACAGGGCCTCCTCCAGCATACGCTGCTTGAGGATGGCGCCACCGTGCATGCGCGACAGCAGACCGGCCCGCTCGAGCTGCTCCAGGTCGCGGCGGATCGTCATCTCGGAGACGCCCAGGGTGTCACTGAGCAGCGACACACGCACGGAGCGCCGCGCTTCGAGGAGTTCGACGATGCGGGCGCGGCGTTCGGCCGGGATCATCTCGTGCGCTTCTTGTGTCCCCTCGGATAACATCGGTCTCCCCCCGGCCGTCGTCGCTCATTGTGTGACAAGTCTGAACACAGTCGAACACATCATAGGAGCGAGGCATGTGCTGTCAAGCATGCGCAAGGGAGCGGACCGTGGCGGGGACCGGCCGAGACGGCAAAATGGCCGCCCGGATGGGGCGGCCATTTTGCGGCACGTGACTCCGGATGGTCCGAGCCGGCGGCCCGGCATCCTGTCGAGCGCCGGGCGCCTACTTCACTCCGCGACTCGCCAGGATCTTCGCCTGCGCGTAGACGTTGTCGGCGGTGAAGCCGAACTCCTTGAACAGCGTGCCGGCCGGTGCGGAGGCGCCGTAGTGGTCGAGGCCGATGACCTCACCGCCGTCTCCGACCCAGCGGTCCCAGCCGAAGGTGACGCCCGCCTCGACAGCCAGCCGGCTGCTGCAGGCGGGCGGCAGGACGCTCTCACGGTAGTCGGCGTTCTGACGAGCAAAGAGCTGCATGGACGCCATGTTGACGACGCGCGAGCGCACGCCCTCGGCGACCAGACGCTCGTGCGCTTCGAGCACCAGTGGGACCTCGCTGCCGCTGGCGATGAGGATCACGTCGGGGGCGCCGCCCTGCGCGGCGTCGGCCAGCACGTAGGCGCCGCAGGTGATGCCGCTTGCCGCGGCGTACTTGGTGCGGTCTATGGTCGGCAGACCCTGGCGCGTCAGCATGAGGCCCACCGGGCCATCGTTGTACTGCATAGCGAACTTCCACGCCTCGACGGTCTCGTTGGCGTCGGCAGGGCGCAGGTCGACCCAGTTCGGCGTCGCCCGCAGGATCGCGAGGTGCTCGATCGGCTGATGCGTCGGACCATCCTCACCGACGCCGATGCTGTCGTGGGTGAGCACGTAGGTGACCGGCAGTCCCATGAGCGAAGCAAGGCGCATGGCCGGGCGCATGTAGTCGACGAAGACGAAGAACGTGGCCACATACGGGCGCACGCCGCCGTGCAGGACGAGCCCGTTGCCCATGGACGCCATGGCGTGCTCGCGCACCCCGAAGTGGAAGTTGCGCCCTTCGGGCGTGGCCGCCTGCTGGTCCGGCGCGTCCTTGATCCAGGTGTTGTTGGATGGCGCCAGATCGGCTGAGCCGCCGAGCAGCGTCGGCAGATGCGGCGCCAGCGCGTTGATGGCCTTGCCGGATGCGGACCGGGTGGCCACGGCGCCGTCCTCGGGCTTGAACACCGGCAGATCGGCGTCCCAGCCGCTCGGAAGCTCGTGCGCCCAGGCCGTGTCCCA
>JBBQFA010000193.1:0-5416 GCA_038321515.1 Thermoleophilia bacterium
GCGGCGCTTGCCGCGCTCGAGAGCGCGCTCGCCGCGCACGGTCTCGACATCGATGGCGTCGATGCGGTGTCGGCGGACGTGCGTCCGTGCGTTGGCTGCGGGAGCTGCGGGCTCAAGACCCCCGGCCGTTGCGTGGTCAAAGACGAGATGCAGCAGATCTACCCGCGGATCGTGGCCTGCGACGTTCTCGTGCTGGCCGGGCCGGTGAGCTTTGGCGCCCACTGCCACCCGGTCAAGAAGATCGTCGACCGTCTGCAGCCGCTCATGATGTCCGTCTACACCAGGCGGAACGGCGAGATGAAGTTCCAGGCGCGCTACCCGCAGCGCGCGGCATGGATGGGCGTCGGGCTGCTGGCCGCCGACGACCCCCAGCAGGTCGAGCAGGAGGCGGCCTTTCGGCTCCTGCTGGGCCGGCATGCCGTGAATGTCGATGCGCCGGCGCACGGCGCTGCCGTCATCGCCGGCGATGACCCGGCCGTCGACCGGGCGGAGCTCGACCGGGCGCTCGAGGCCGTGCTCGGCGAGAGTGACGGACGGGACGGCCACGACAGGCGCTACGGGCCCGTCGCGACCGTCACTCACGGCGCCCTGGCCGGCCCGGGGGTACCGTCGGTGACCGGGCCCGTCCGCAGCGTCCTGATCGTCCAGGGCAGTCCGCGGCGCAAGGCGAACACCCGCGCGATCGTCGCGCATCTCAGGGCCGAGCTCGAGAAACGGGACGTGGCGACCGATGTCTTCCACATTCCGCGCCAAGGCGCCACGCACGACGACCTCGCGCAACTGCAGCGGCAGCTGCAGGCCGGCGAGGCCGTCGTGCTCGTGGCGCCGCTCTACATCGACGGCTTGCCGCCGGTCACGCAGCTGCTGCTCGAGCAGCTGGCCGCGCGGCGCGCGGAGCTCAGCGACCTCACGCCGCGCCTGTACGGCATCGCCCACTCCGGGTTCCCCGAGCCCATCCAGCGAGAGACGGAGCTGCGTGCCATGGCGCTCTTCGCGGCGGCCATGGGCTGGCCGTGGCAGGGAGGCATCGGTTTCGGCGGCACGTCGCCGATCGACGGCCGCCCTCTCGATGAGGCCGGGATGTTCGCGAAGCAACTGCGCGCTACGCTGCCGCTGGCCGCCGCCGATATCGCTGCCGGCGGGCCGTTCGCCCCGGGCACGGTGGCACGGTGCGACAAGCCGCCGTTTGCCGTCCCGCTGGCGCTCGTGATCCGGCTGGTCAACTCGGGTACCCGCAAGGCGGCGCGAAAGTCGGGCGTGGATCTCGAAGCCTTGCCCTACTCCGGCGGGTGACCGCCGGGCCCGCTCGCGGGTGCGGCCGGGCCGGTCACATCTGCGTGTACACCTCGACGTCCGATGCCGTGGCCGTGCGCTGACCGGCCGCCGGTATGGCAGTCAGCGTGGCTTGGCTCGAGTCGCCGACGACGATCGCGGCGAAGTCGATGAAGTCCTTGCCTTCGCCCATCGGCCGCCAGACCTGCACGGTCAGTGGCACACGCACCGTCAACGTGCGCGGCCGCGGGTCCCCGCCGCCCTGACCGTGCTTGTAGAAGTCGCCGCGGACGACCATGACTCCGGCGAGCCCGGCGGCGGCCTGCTCGGGCGTAGCCGGCGTGACGCTCTGGACCATGCCCACGAGCAAGGGTGGCTCCGGCGGCAGGACAGGCTCCTGCTCGACGTCGACGCGGTAGCCGTCGAGCGTGGCCGGCACGGCGGCCCGGATCTGCGGCGTGACCTTGTGGGCGAACACGACCATGTGCGCCGGCTCGCCGACCGGGATGTGCGTGCCGATGGACTCGACGCCGGGAATCGCGAACAGCTCGGCCGAGTGGCGGTCCAGGGCCGTCACGACGCCTCTTCGAGCGCCTCCTCGAACTGGCTGGCGTAGAGGTCGTAGTAGAAGCCGCGGGCAGCCATCAGTTCCTCGTGGCTGCCCTGCTCGATGATCGCGCCCTTGTCCATAACGAGGATGGTGTCGGCGCCGCGGATGGTCGAGAGCCGGTGGGCGATCACGAAGCTGGTGCGTTCCTTCATCAGCTCGGCCATCGCCTGCTGGATGAGCACCTCAGTGCGCGTGTCCACCGAGCTGGTGGCCTCGTCGAGGATGAGGATGTCCGGGTCGGCGAGAAAGGCGCGGGCGATGGTGAGCAACTGCTTTTCGCCCGCCGAGACGTTGGTCGCGTCGTCGTCGAGCACCGTGTCGTAGCCGCCGGGCAGGGCGCGCACGAAGTGGTCCACGCGCGCCGCCTTGGCGGCGGCGCAGACGTCGTCCTCGCTCGCGCCCTCGCGCCCGTACGCGATGTTGTCGCGGATGCTGCCGCTGAACAGCCAGGTCTCCTGGAGCACCATGCCGAACAAGCGGCGCAGGTCGCTGCGCGTGATGTGGCGAGAGTCCACGCCGTCCACGAGGATGCGGCCGCCGTCGATCTCGTAGAAGCGTAGCAGCAGGTTGACCAGCGTCGTCTTGCCGGCGCCGGTGGGCCCGACGATGGCAACTGTCTCGCCCTGCCGCACGTCCAGCGTGAGGTCCTCGATGAGCGGCGTCTCGGGCAGGTAGCGGAACGAGACGTCCTCGAGCTCGATGTGGCCGCGCGTGTGCTCGAACATGACGCACTCGGCGGCGTCGGGCGCTTCTTCGGACTCGTCGAGGAGCTCGAAGACGCGCTCGGACGACGCCGCCGTGCTCTGCAGCACGTTCATGATGCCGGCGACCTGGGCGATGGGCATCGTGAACTGGCGGGAGTACTGGATGAAGGCTTGCACGCCGCCGAGCGAGATGCGGCCGGTGGCCACCATCAGGCCGCCCACAACGGCGATGGCCACGTAGTTGATGTTCGTCACGAAGTTCATCACCGGCATGATGATCCCCGACATGAACTGCGCCTTGAAGCTCGCCTCGTAGAGCTTCTCGTTCTGCCCGTCGAACTCCTCGATGGCGGCTTGCTGGTGACCGAACACCTTGACCACGTTGTGGCCGGTGAACATCTCCTCCACGTGGCCGTTGAGGTCGCCGGTGTGCTCCCACTGGGCGGCGAACTGCTTCTGAGAGCGCTTGGCGATGAGGACGGTGACGACCACCGAGACAGGGACCACCAGCACCGAGATGAGGGCCAGCAGCCAGCTGATGGAGAGCATCATGATCAGCACGCCGACGATGGTGAGCGCAGCTGTGATGATCTGCGTGAGGCTCTGCTGCAGCGACTGCGAGATGTTGTCGATGTCGTTGGTCATGCGGCTGAGCACGTCGCCGCGAGGGTGGTCGTCGAAGTACCTCAGCGGCAGGCGGGCGAGCTTCTCGTCCGCGTCCTGCCGCAGCCTGTACATGGAGCGCTGCGTCACCCCGGCCATGATGTACCCCTGCAGCCAGGCGAAGAGGGCGCTAGCCACGTAGATGGCGACGAGCACGAGCAGTGTGCGCCCCAGGGCGGCCATGTCGACGCCGTGCCCGGGGTGGAGCGTCATCGACGAGAGCATGTCGGCGATGCGGTCTTGGCCCTTGGCGCGCAGGCCGGCAATGGCCTGCTGCTGGGTGACGCCGGCCGGGATCTGCTTGCTGACCACGCCCTCGAAGAGGATGTTGGTGGCCGTGCCGAGGATCTTGGGGCCGAGCACCGCGAAGGTCACGCTGATGACGGCGAGCGCGACGACGAGGCCGATGCGCAGGCGCTCGGCCTTCAGCAAGCCGCCGAGCCGGCGCATCGTGCCCTTGAAATCCTTGGCCTTGGCCGTCGGCATGACCAGGGCGTGCCCGCCGGGGCCGCCCGGGCCGGGGCCGCCGGGGCCGCGCGGGGGCCCGCCCGCGCCCGCGGGCCGGGTTCCACCGCTCGTGCCGCCGTCTCTCGCCGCCGCGCTCACGCCACGCTCTCCTCGCCGAGCTGGGAGGCCACGATCTCGCGGTACGTCTCACTGGTCTTCAGCAGCTCGTCGTGCGTCCCGACGCCGGCGATGGTGCCGTCCTCGAGGACCAGGATCTGGTCGGCGTGCATGATCGTGCCCACGCGTTGCGCGACGATGATCACGGTGGCGTCGGCGGTGTGCTTGTGCAGGGCCGCGCGCAGACGCGCGTCGGTGGTGAAGTCCAGCGCCGAGAAGCTGTCGTCGTAGATCTGGATGGGGGCCTGCTTGGCCAGCGCCCGCGCGATGGCGAGGCGCTGGCGCTGCCCGCCGGAGACGTTGGCGCCGCCCTGGGCGACGTGCTCCTCCAGCCGGTCAGGCATCGCTTCCACGAACTCGCGTCCCTGGGCGATCTCGAGGTAGTGCCAGAGACGCTCATCGGTCGCCTGCTCGTCGCCGTGGCGCAGGTTGTCGGCGACCGTGCCGCTGAAGAGGAACGACTTCTGGGGCACGAGGCCGATGCGGCGCCACACGTCCTGCTGCGCCATGTCCCGCACGTCCACGCCGTCGATGAGCACGCTACCTGCGGTGACGTCGTAGAACCGCGGGATGAGGCTGATCAGCGTGGTCTTGCCGCTGCCGGTGCTGCCCACGATGGCGGTGGTCTCACCCGGCCGCGCCGTGAAGCTGATGGCGCTGAGCACCGGCTCCTCGGCGCCGGGGTAGCGGAACTCCACGTCGCGGAACTCCACGAGGCCGCGCTCGGACGCCGCCGCGGCCGGTCGCTCCGGGTCGACGATCGTCGGCTGCGTCTCAAGGACCTCCTGGATGCGCTGCGCCGACACGGCGGCGCGCGGCACCATCACGAACATGATGGTGGCCATGAGCACGGAGAGCAGGATCTGGATGATGTACATGAGGAAGGCGGTGAGGTCGCCGATGGGCATGCCGTGCTCGGCGACCTGGATGCCGCCGAACCACATGATGGCCACCGTGGACAGACTCAGGATCAGCGTGAGAGCCGGCATCATCAGCGCGAACAGGCGGCCCACCTTGAGCGTCGTCGTCGTGAGGTCGGTGTTGGCCAGGTCAAAGCGCTGCTCTTCGTAGCCGGTACGGTCGAAGGCGCGGATCACGCGCACGCCGCTGAGCATCTCGCGCGTGACCTGGTTGATGCGGTCGATCTTCTTCTGCATCGACATGAAGAGCGGGATGGCGCGCGTCATCACGAGACCGATGAAGACGCCCATGACGGGGATCGCGACGAGGATGACGGCCGAGAGGGGCACGTTGAGGCGCAGCGCCATGATGATGCCGCCGACGGCCATCATCGGCGCCGAGATCACGACGTTGAGCATCATCAGCACCACCATCTGCACCTGCTGCACGTCGTTGGTGGTGCGCGTGATCAGCGACGGCGTGCCGAAGCGGTTCACCTCAGCCTGGGAGAAGCTCTGCACGCGGCGGAACAGGGCGCCGCGCACGTCGCGGCCGAAGCCCATGGACACCTTCGAGCCCCAGTACACGGCGATGATCGAGGCGATCACGAACACGAGGGTGACGCCGAGCATCAGCGCGCCGA